>MHEF01000057.1:3155-5487 GCA_001805125.1 Nitrospirae bacterium RBG_13_39_12 | reverse complement strand
TCTGTCATTCTGAGCTTGTCGAAGAATGACGGGAAATCAAACAGTTATATCACCCTTCGACAGGCTCAGGGTGACAATTTAGGACTTTTGCAAGAGGCTCATAAGTCAAAGGAAAGAACGAGCGGGGTCGTTAACCATGAATGATATGGCGAATAATCCATTAGTCTCTATTATCGTCAGGACAAAGGACAGACCAGAGCTTCTAAAAAGGGCTCTTAAGAGCATCGAGGCCCAGACCTACCGGCCCATTGAGGTTATCCTTGTAAATGACGGCGGCTGCGACCTTGATGTTGAGGAACTCAGGGGGATACTTGGAGATGTATCTCTAAAATACACAAGACTGGAGGAGAACACCGGCAGGGCCAATACCGGAAATGTCGGCATCGAGAATGCCAGAGGCGACTATATAGGGTTTCTGGATGACGACGATGAGCTTTACCCTGGACATGTGTCTCTCCTTGTTTCTACGTTAGGTCAGATTGATAATAAAGTAGCCTATACCGATTCTCTCATGGCATATAAGGAATATAATCCCAGAACATCGGAATTGGTTGACATAAAAAAAGAGTTGGTGTTTTCTCAGGATTTTAACTACGACTATCTGATTTTCGAAAATTATATTCCTTTTATGTGTTTGTTGTTCGAGAGAGAAGTTTTGATTAGCTCCAGCGGATTTGACGGCAATCTTGATATTTATGAAGACTGGGACCTGCTTATACGGATAGGGGAGAAACATGCCTTCTATCATATAAAGCAAACAACAGCTGACTATAATCAGTGGGACAGTGAACTTCAAATAGCACAACACAATAAAGATTATGATTTCATGGAGCAATCCTATTTGAAAGTGCTGTCCAAACATATCAATAAGGTTTCCGCAAAACGGATTCTCGATTATAATTCTCATCTTGCCGATAAATACAAGGGGCCGTATTTAAAAGCCATTGAAGCTTTACTTGCAGAAAAGGAAACAGCATTAAAAGATATTTATAATTCTTATGGATGGAAGGCATTATTGGTTTATTACAGAGTAAGGGATAAACTGCTTCCCCCCGATTCCTTAAGAAGACAGTTGGTGAGGCGGTTATTACTTACTGTGGTGAAGTCTTACGTATTCTTGAAAAATCTGAATAATGATAACAGTAACGTCGAGACCTCGATGAGGGAAAAAGACCAGCACACGGCAATTGTTGAAAATGTTTTAAGAGAGAAAGAGGCATCTATCCAACTTATGCAATCAGGTCATAGATGGAGACTCCTGAATAGTTTCTTGATGGTGAGAGACAGACTGTTGCCCGCGGGAACAAAGAGAAGGCTTTTTGTAAAGTTGCTTCTGATAGTGACAACAAATCCGAAAGAGGTTTTTGCAAACCTTACAGGAACAAATTTTCGCAAATTCCTCTATTACTTAAAAACAAGCGACCCGTTTACCCTGGGGAAAAAAATAGAACAAAAACTCTCTGATGAGGATACCTACGGGAAAAACCCCGTAAGGACGCAGCCCATGCCCGGTCTTCCTGCACAACTAGAGAGCAAAGATTATTTCAGCTTTTTGTTTGAAATGAACACCAATAAAGTTGAAGATCATGTTTCCCTCGCATATCCGGATATACCGGAGACTGGCATTAAGCTTATTGCTTTTTATCTCCCGCAGTTTCATCCAATCCGGGAAAATGATGAGTGGTGGGGTAAGGGATTCACCGAGTGGGCCAATGTTGCAAGGGCAGTTCCGCAATTTATCGGGCATTATCAACCGCGTTTGCCCGGAGAACTCGGTTTTTATGATTTGCGGGTTTCCGAAGTTCAGAGAAGGCAGGTGGAGTTGGCGAAACAGTATGGCATTTATGGTTTCTGTTTTCATTTTTATTGGTTTAACGGCAGAACCCTGCTTGAGAAACCCATAAAGGAATACGTTGAGAACTTTGACTTTCCATTTTGTTTGAACTGGGCCAACGAGAATTGGACCAGAAGATGGGATGGCAAGGAGAACGAAATTTTGATGGCGCAAAAGCACTCGCCCGAAGACGATATCGAGTTTATAAAATACGTTTCCGGGTACTTGAAGAATAAGAATTACATAAGGATAAACTCGAGGCCCTTAGTAGTTATCTATAGACCTTCTTTGTTGCCGAGTCCAAAAGAAACAGCAGCGCTATGGAGAGAATGGTGTCTCAATAACGGCATTGGTGAAATTTACCTGGTGGCAACTCATTCTTTCGAACACCTAGATCCCGAGAGTATCGGCTTTGATGCTGCCATAGACTTCCCGCCGAATACATTTCCTTTAGGCGATATTGCAGATCAGTTTAAGATTACAAATCCGAATTTCAAA
>MHEF01000057.1:2300-3105 GCA_001805125.1 Nitrospirae bacterium RBG_13_39_12 | reverse complement strand
AAACCCTCCCTACAAGAAGTTTCGTGGGATATGCCCGAGTTGGGACAACGAAGCGAGAAAACCGGGAAGAGGCACGGTTATAGTAAATTCGAGCCCGGATATTTTTAAACAGTGGCTTAAAATTCTCTGCCGTTTCACGCAGGCTCATTTCGCTCCGGATGAAAGAATAATTTTTATAAACGCCTGGAATGAATGGGCCGAAGGAGCATATCTGGAGCCGGACAGGAGATATGGATACGCATATCTTCAGGCTGTTGCTGATGCACTCATAGAATACGCTTCCGAAAAGAAACAGAAAAAAATTATCTATGTATGCCATGACGCGCATTTTCACGGCGCTCAACTTCTTTCTCTAAACATATTAAAAGTTCTAAAGCTCAAATTTAATTTCGACGTGCATTTTTTATTAAAAGCAGGGGGAGAATTAGAACGCGAATATGCAAAATATGGGACGGTATATAATTTAGAAAGAGATTACAACTCTTTGAAAGAAAGAGAAAAACTGATCGAATACTTCTATCATTTAGGTATTCGGGACGCAATCTGTAATACGGCAGCAAGTGGAGACCTCACCGAACTCTTACGTAAAAAAGACATACGTACGATAACCTTGGTGCATGAATTACCGGATATCATCAAGAAAATGAGGCTTGAAAAAAATGCGAGGCTCTTATCAGACTATTCATATAGAGTAGTGTTTCCGTCTGATTTTGTCAGAGAAAAATTCAAGACCATCGCAAAAATAGAGGATGGAAAAACGGTAATTTTACCGCAGGGGGTATATAAAAATAACGGATATAAAGGC
>MHEF01000057.1:686-2256 GCA_001805125.1 Nitrospirae bacterium RBG_13_39_12 | reverse complement strand
GCCGGAAAGCGCTCATATCATACTGGGAGTGGGATTCGGTGATCATAGAAAGGGTGTTGATTTATTTGTTGAAGTCGCAAAGATGGTCACTGAAGAACATAAAGATGTTTATTTTATGTGGGTAGGCAATCTTCACGTTGAAATTGAAAAAATGGTAGAGCACGAAGTTAAATCCAACAAGAATATAATCTTCCAAAGTGCTCTGAAGGATGTCGCCCTCTTTTATGCGGGTGCCGATATTTTTCTTTTGACGTCCAGGGAAGACCCTTTCCCAGCGGTTGTTCTGGAAGCAATGGATGTCGGATTGCCTGTTATAGGTTTTAGTGATGCGGGAGGTTTCAAGGATATTGTAAATGCCGATACGGGGGTACTTGTCCCCTATATGGATGTAACTGCAATGGCAAAAGAAATCGTCAGTTTGCTTGCTGATTCGCAAAGGAGAAGGAGGTTGGAGGGAAATACTCAGAAATTAATCGAAGAGAAATTTAATTTTACCGATTATGTTTACAGACTGCTTGCCATTTCGGGCCATGAGTTTAAAAAGGTGAGTGTGATAATTCCTAACTTCAACTATGAGAAGTATCTCAAATTAAGAATCGATAGCATACTCAAACAGACCTATCCGATTTACGAAATTATTTTTCTGGATGATGCCTCTGCCGACAATAGTGTAAAAAGTGCCGAAGGCTATCTTGAAGGAGCATTCAATTCGCAATTAATAAGAAATGAAATGAACTCCGGCTCTGTTTTTAAGCAGTGGCTGAAAGGTTTGCAGATAGCCAAGGGTGATTATATTTGGATTGCAGAGGCTGACGACTTGTGTGAGGATACATTTCTTGAGGAACTCATGTCTTGTTTCGAAAAAGAGAAAGACGTAATCCTGGCATACTGTCAATCCAGACAAATCGATGAGGATGGAAAGATAATATCCGAAAACTATTATGAATATACAAACGATATTGACAGGAGGAAATGGCATAAAGATTATATAAGAGATGGCATACATGAGATATCAGATACGCTTGTTGTAAAAAATTCCATACCGAATGTTTCTGCTGTCGTATTCAAAAAGATCGATATCTCGCCTATTACGGATGAAATCGTTAACTTTAAAATTGCCGGAGATTGGTTTTTTTATGTCTGGCTCCTTAAACATGGCAAAATTGCATATGTGTCTCGATCATTAAATTCCCATAGAAGGCATGACAAGGGGGTAACGAAATCGGAAAACAGAGAGCTGCATTTTAATGAAGTCGTTAGAATGCAGGAATATGTAATGAATAATTTTAACGTTCCAGCGGAGGCAAGAAATAAGGTTTCCTCTTATAGAGAATATTTGATAAGCTACTTTGGCTTAAAATGTAAAAGCCACGCACTCGCCGGACAATAAGTCCCTTGTGCCTGGTGAGATTTTTACTTTTGGCAAATTCCTCCGTTGCTGCTCATTAATTAATAACTCGTTCAATGAAATTTAGTAAGAACATACACCAGAGATTGAAAGTGCTCATCACCGCATTGGAATTGTTTACTATGGGGGAGATGGTTTTAGTCTTGTAATCCTATGCCGAAT
>MHEF01000057.1:0-616 GCA_001805125.1 Nitrospirae bacterium RBG_13_39_12 | reverse complement strand
GGCGGTAAATTCGCAAACAGGGCCTGCCGGAACAATACCCTCCGGGGTCAAGCCGGCCGAGTCAGAGAAGGCAGCACCTTCTGAAACAAAACCACAGGAGATTAAACAGTTCGGGGTCGAGTCGCAAAAACCTGAGACAGGGCAGGCTATACCTGTTGAACCTGAAAAAGAACCGGGTATTCCACGGAAGCCACCTCAGCCATACGTTGCATCAGGCACTGTAAGTTTCTTTTTTGATGATGCGGATATATTTGAGGTTGCCCAGACAATTTTTGGCGATGTCCTTAAGGTAAATTATATTATCGATCCAAAGGTTAAGGGAAGGGTAAATTTCAGGACAGTTACTCCTATTCCAAAGGATGAGGTTCTCCCTGTAATGGAGATTATCCTGCGGTTAAACGGGATAGGTTTTGTTGAGGAGAGAGGGATTTACAATATAGTTCCGCTGGACGAAGTCTCAAAAGAGCTTGTTTATGCCCAGATAGGTAAATCACCGGAAAATGTTGCCATAGAACTGTTCACTTTTAAAAATCTGAATCTGAAGGATTCCATGCCGGAGCTTGAAAACGCATTAGGGTTAAGCCTGAAAGGCGGGCTGGTCAGGATAATGCCTGTA
>MHEF01000056.1:4866-5841 GCA_001805125.1 Nitrospirae bacterium RBG_13_39_12 | reverse complement strand
AAAAGAAGGACTCCCGACAAGCGGGAGTGACGAAAAAGAGACAAAGTGCGCAGGACATTTAGAACTTATAACAAAATGAATAGAAAAATTGCTATCAAACAATAAGCCGTCATTCCCGCGAAGGCGGGAATCCAGAAATCGTTGCCATCAAAACATTCTCTGGATTCCGGGTCAAGCCCGGAATGACGATCCTTTGTTAGAGGTTCTTATAATGCAGGAGTGAGTAAATAACGGAATCTCAGTAAAGGCTTTTAGACCTGGACAGTCCTTTTTGCTTCTGTTTCGCGGATGAGGGTGTCTATCTCATTACCGTCAAGGGTTTCCTTTTCGAGAAGCTCTTTCGCTAATGCTTCAAGAAGATCAGTATTTGCTGTGAGGACTTTCTTTGACATAGAATGGGCCTCAAGGACTATTTTCTTCACTTCTTCGTCAATATCAACTGCCGTCTTTTCACTGTAGTCCTTATGTTTCGCTATCTCTTTTCCGAGAAAGATATGTTCATCTTTCTTCCCGAACGTAAGGGGACCGAGCTTTTCAGACATTCCCCACTCAGTAACCATCTTTCTTGCAAGGTCAGTTGCCCTTTCAAGATCATTGCCGGCGCCTGTTGTCCTGTGATGAAGGGCGATCTCCTCTGCTGCCCTGCCACCGAGCAGGATAGAAAGAGCATTCATGAGATATTCCCTGGAATAGGTATATCTGTCATCTATTGGTAATTGTTGCGTTACACCAAGCGCCATCCCGCGAGGTATAATGCTGACCTTGTGTATCGGGTCAGTGCCCGGAGTCAATTTGGCAACAAGTGTATGACCTGCTTCGTGGTAGGCGGTGTTGTTCTTCTCTGTTTCACTTATGATCATGCTCTTCCTCTCTACGCCCATGAGCACCTTATCCTTTGCCGCCTCAAAATCAGCCATTTCAACCGTGCTTTTTGATTTCCGCGCTGCAAGCAAGGCAGCTTCATTGACGAGATTT
>MHEF01000056.1:4716-4858 GCA_001805125.1 Nitrospirae bacterium RBG_13_39_12 | reverse complement strand
GAGATAATAATGATTCCCTGATTGGTCTCAAAGCCATCCATTTCCACGAGAAGCTGATTCAGGGTCTGCTCACGCTCATCATGCCCCCCGCCAAGGCCGGCTCCACGATGACGGCCAACAGCATCCAACTCATCAATGAAGA
>MHEF01000056.1:4586-4692 GCA_001805125.1 Nitrospirae bacterium RBG_13_39_12 | reverse complement strand
CCTGTTCGAAAAGATCTCTTACCCTTGAGGCGCCGACTCCAACAAAAAGTTCGACGAAGTCAGAACCGGATATCGAGTAAAAAGGAACCCCTGCCTCACCTGCGAT
>MHEF01000056.1:0-4555 GCA_001805125.1 Nitrospirae bacterium RBG_13_39_12 | reverse complement strand
GGAGCCCCAACTAAAAGCACACCTTTGGGGATCTTTCCACCAAGCTTCTGAAATTTCTGAGGCGCCTTAAGAAAGTCTATTATCTCTTGAACTTCTGCCTTCGCCTCTTCTATGCCGGCAACGTCAGAAAATGTTATCTTTACTGATTTTTCAGAAGCCAGGCGTGCCTTTGCCTTGCCAAAGGAAAGTGCCTTGTTTCCCCCGGTTTGCATCTGTCTCATGAAAAATATCCATACGACAGCAAGTAAAATTATCGGTCCCCAGGAGAAGAGTAGGTTCCAGTACCAAGGATTCTGCTCCGAAGGCTTCACCGTAATCTTTACATTATGTGACCGCAAGACCTTTACGAGGTCTGGAAACTCAGGGGCATAGGTTCTGAATTTCTTTCCATCTTTCATCTGACCCGTGATGTCTTTATCCTTGATGACGACCTCGTCAACTTCTCCTGCATCGAGTTTAGTCATGAAATCTGAAAATATGATCTCGTCTCCAGTCTTCTTAGGCGTACTAAAAAGATTGAAGAGGAGAATGATCACTATGCCGATAAAGAGCCATATAAGGAGACTTCTGTAAATGTTCAATTTCTTACCTCTGAAAAATATTTTACCATATCGACTACTTTTCGGTAACTGCCTTCCCATTCCCCTCCATTAATTTCTTTTGCATTCCTATCAGGTTATGAATACCCTCTTCTGCAAGTATGAGGAGACGGTCTAACGTGGTTCTGGAGAAGGTCATACCCTCCGCGGTTCCCTGGATTTCAACAAATCTGCCGCTTCCTGTCATTACAATATTCATATCAACTTCCGCGACGGAATCCTCGAGATAACAAAGGTCGAGTCTCGGTTCACCGTTTACAATGCCGACACTGATAGCAGCAAGATAGTCCTTAATAGGAATCTTTTCTATCAGTCCATTTCTCAGTGCGTACCTTAAAGCATCAGAGAGGCATATAAAGGAACCTGTGATTGCCGCTGTCCTCGTTCCTCCATCTGCCTGAATCACATCGCAGTCTATCCATATCGTCCTTTCGCCGAGCAGGGATAGATCGACTACAGACCTGAGAGCCCTGCCTATCAGCCTTTGTATCTCGTGGGTCCTTCCACTGATCCTCCCGGCGCTGGATTCCCTTAAAGTCCTTGAAGGGGTTGCCCTCGGCAGCATGCAATACTCGGCTGTTATCCATCCCCGTTTCTGATCCTTCAAGAAAGGAGGAACCCTGTCCTCAATTGTTGCAGTGCATATTACCCTCGTATTTCCCATCTCCATCAATATTGAACCCTCAGCAACATCTATAAAATTTCTCCGAATCTTAACTTCGCGTATTTCATTATTTTCTCTTCCGTCGGGTCTCATCTATCCTCCATATTTACAATAACCGAACTTCAAATATCCAATAATTTCCGATATACAACCGGCCAAATTCAAGTTCTCAGGATCGGGACCTGATAATTGTAATCTATCCACTGTTACTTACTTTAGCCCGCCATTATGTCATTCTGGCTCTTGTCCTCGCTTTGTCGAGGATCGGTCCAGAATCCTTCTTCTTTCAGAAAGATTCCCGACAAGCGGGAATGACAATCATGAGACATTGCTTATGAACTCCTTAGTAACTTATTCAGACTCTTGCAACCTTTCGTTCAGATGGCAGACAATGCCTCCGCTATCAGGGTTCTGTAATCAGCTCGATGTGTTCTATCTTATTTTCGAGAAATCTTTCACCCACTTTTCTAAATCTGAGAGGCGAATCAGTTACGTAGAACTCTCTTCGAGGGTTTTGTTTTTCTTTACGACTTAAACCGGAATTGTCAAGAATTGTCTTTACCTCCTTTGCTACCTCGACAGCGGAGTCTATAAGTCTAACCCCCTCACCCATTACTTTTCCTATGACTGTTTTCAGAAGCGGATAATGAGTGCATCCGAGTACAAGGGTATCTATGTCCCTACTTTTTATTTTCTCCAAATATTTCTCTGCAATTAGGGCAGCGATCTCTCCGTCTGTCCATCCTTCCTCGACGAGCGGTACAAAGAGAGGACAGGGAAGTCCGAACACCTCTATATCGCTGTCAATAGCTTTAATCAGCCTTGTATAGGAATCGCTGCGGACTGTCGCCTCAGTACCAATGATCCCGATTTTTTTGTTGTTTGTAGCCTTAACAGCGGCCTTTGCTCCTGGTTCAATGACTCCGATGACAGGTATGGGTACAACGCTCTTGATTCTGTCCAGGCTAACAGAAGATGCAGTATTGCAGGCCACCACGAGGAACTTAATATCCTTTGAAAAGAGGAATCTCGTATTGTCCAAAGAATAGCGTGTAACTGTCTCCGGTGACCTTATACCGTAAGGTACTCTTGCAGTGTCACCCAGATAAATAGTGTCTTCAGAAGGCATCTCCTTAACTATTTCTTTTAAAACAGTAAGGCCGCCTATCCCTGAATCAAAAACCCCGATAGGTCTGTTCTTATTATTCATAGCGAACTCTGTTCCAATGGTCGTCTGTCATTCCCGCCGGTATCCATTCGACATAATCTCTAACTCAATTTTTCCTATATTTGCCATAGGGAAATTCATGCTCACGGTTCTTTCGTATCACCCTCTACTTTCTCTGTTTCATATGAAACCATCTCTTTCAATGGAAATGAGAGATAGAAATGGCCTCCAAGTGTCTCTTTCTCCGCTCCTTCTATCAGAACTTTCACGTCTTCAATGTTGCCTAAGTTTGAACTGAGACTTTCATATAGTCCTTTGAGCAACAGAAATTCAGTAAGGGCATCACCCTGGAAATTTCTCCTAAATTCGTCTGAAAGGTCAACATAGAGTATCTTATTTTCATCAAAATAAATACCAAGGAGTCGTACATCCTTTGGCATTTCCGGTGTCTTTATGCCTGCGGGTCCCTTAAGGAATTCTTCAACGACAGCTTCCGCGACCGCTATCTGGGTAGTTCTTCGCTGAAGCCTTCTCTCTTCAATCTCAAGCTGGTTTCCTACCGGGTAGTAAATTTTAAGGGTAAAGAGGTCCTCAGTTTGAGGCAGGGTCGGGACTTGATCCTCAGGGACTTGTTTATGAGTAGACTTTGAAAAATAAAAATACCCTCCTCCCAAGCCGCCGAGGAAAAGCAAACTCAACAGTATAATGATCGATAACCTTTTCGCGTTCATTCAACTCTCCGTTCTAATCGAAGTCTAATCTAAATCAGTAATAGAAAGTCCAAGATAAAAGAATAAAGTTTTACACTCAAGCCAGAAGAAAAATGGAATTTGATTAGTTACTAACACGGTCATTAGTAAAGCCACATGCATCACCCTCCCCTTCATCCCCTCCCCTCAAAGGAGGGGAGATAATTAAGCCCCTCTCCCCCGGAGGGAGAGGGTAAGGGTGAGGGGGCGTGGTTTTACTTATGAACTCCTCAATAACTCTCCTAAAATCTTTGACTTGGAAGAGCATATTTATATTTTCTTAGATTTCGCAATACCCTCTCAATTTCACTTTGCAATAACATTTGTACTGCTATAGGCAGCGAACCCATTTATAATTGCATTTATCAGTCTCGCCCTCATAGGCTGGTCATAGATCGTAGATTTCGCTGAGGGATACTCGATGAAAACAGCAGGGGCACCTGCAGAATTCAGCACAGGTAGGGGCATTTCTCTGTAAGTAACAGTCTTTTTAAATTCCTCTTTGATTGCGTTTCCAATGTTCTCGGCAAAAACCTTACTTTTGCCTATATATTTTTTCTGCCTTAATGAAAGACTGTACTGGTCAGCCATCTCATTCGATCCCTCTGATTTAAACTTAGCGATATAGAGGACAAAATCCTCAGACATTGAGGAGTGGAGACTTAGAAATATATCAGGGGTTTTCTGATTGACAAACCTTATTCTTTCAATCAGCGACATATATTGATCCGCTTTACGCGTGAGAAAAACTTTTTTACCTTTTTTCGAGAGGATAGTGTCTAAATCTTGAGCGAGGCTAAGGCTAATATCTTTTTCTCTCATATTGTTCGAAGTGATGCCGTAATCGTAGCCGCCATGTCCCGCATCAATAACAAAAACCTTAGAGAGTATTTCAACGGGTTGCTTCTTCTCCTTCTGTATATCGAACACAATTCTTGCCGGGGAGGATAGCCTAAAAATTTTAATTTCGGCATGCTCTTTCAAATTGATCGTTAACAATTTATCCGTTGCTATTGCCTCAAAGGGTGGTTCTTTTTGAGTTATCAGTCCGAATTGTCGGGGAAACTCTATTTTTATCTGGGATGCTGATGTAGTGATTTTGGTACTCGTCAGGAAAGGTTCTTCGGACTCCAATACGATACGCATTGTCTTATCCTGCATACTGAACTTCAGCAGGACGTCTGTCTTTTTCTGGGCAAACAGAGGGACCGCGAAAACCAACAGCATCACAAGTGCAGAGAACAATCTTGTTATGTGAGAATAACTCCTTTCCGTCATGATGAAACGCGGTTCTTTTCCCAAATAGTCAAACTTAAACCTTCTTTCGTGGTTAAGTTGAAAACAACTTTTCTAAGGGATGTGACTCTACCCAATG
>MHEF01000055.1:16170-18492 GCA_001805125.1 Nitrospirae bacterium RBG_13_39_12 | reverse complement strand
TCGTTTTGTTCGTGTATCTATACGATTTAACTTTCTGAGAACTCATCAAATTGTTATCAGTATAAAGTTCGTAGACAGGCAAACTGCAATCATCCGACAATGTTTGTTCAGATATCAGGAATTTAATACTATTTTCAAGTTCGTCAAAAATAATTTTAGGCGGTTTGATTTGTGCTGTAGAGGATTTCTTAATTCGATCCTTGTTGTTTTTATGCCAATCTGTAAATCTTTCAATCACTCGTTCCGGCACTTGAGAATGTTCATATATCTCCTCAATATCGCTTCCGTCAATTATATCCTGCGCTACCTGAATACAACGTGTTAGGAAGTCGTTTGCAACCTTCCCCCCATGCAGAAGAAATCTGTATACGGGTTTATCCGCGGTTCCATACAGAGAGGGATGCAACTTCCATTCCTGTAAAATCTCCCCAATATCTGTTGATGATGTCCCAATTTCTCCGTTGATAATAGGCAACAATAATTTTTCAAAAAAATCCGCCAGGCAATAATTTGGAATGCCCCCATGACCTAATATCGGAGTCACATATCTATGAGCACTCTCATCCTCAAACTCTGGCAATTTATATTTTTCCAATACACGAAGGAAAAGATTCCCCCAATTAGTTTGACGATTTATATTTATGGGAAGGCTTAACTTATTCCAAACGGCAGACCAGTATTCACCGCCTTTGTAGTAATCAATGCCAATCAGTACAAGAAAATATGAAAATGAAACTGGATAGTTTTTTTCAATAACTTTGGCTACGGCCTCTTTTATCAAAGTAAAGAGTCTTTCATTAGCTGAATTGTCAGATATAGATGAAAGTTGATAAAGCAGGGTTATCTTGGAAGGTTCTTCTGAGAGAATTTTAACAAAATTTTTTTCGTATTCGTCTAAATATTTATACTGTATGATTGCAGGATCTCTTGACTTGAATAAGATTTTACTCATAATCTGATTACTTCATATGAAGGCCATAAAAGAAGTCCTAACGCTGCAATCCATGAAAACCACGGTGCATTAAGTCCGAAAATTTTCCAGGAATATTTTAAAAAATCAATCATTATAATGTGAAAAAATGTGTATTTTGTTGAAATTATAGCAAAATATTAACTTTTTCAACAAAAAATACAAATGTTAAAAATAATTAACCATGATTAAGGAGAAAATTGTGAAACGAGGCCGGATTCCGAATAGAGTCCAGAATAACAGACAAAAAAGATTGTCAAAGCCTGACAGAAATTCCCTTAGCCCTCAGAAATTCCTTAGCTTCTTTAATAGTGTATTCTCTATAATGGAATATGGATGCTGCCAGAACAGCATCTGCTTTCCCTTTAGCAAAAGCATCGTATAAATGTACGAGATTACCTGCGCCGCCTGAAGCAATAATCGGAATGGATACAGCTTCAGAAATTGTTTTTGTGAGTTCAATATCATAGCCGTCTTTAGTCCCATCTTTATCCATGCTCGTAAGCATAATTTCACCAGCTCCGAGTTCCTCCATTTTTCTCGCCCACTTAACAGCATTTATCAGTTTCATCTTTCTCCCGCCATGAGTAGAAATTGCCCATAATCCCCCATCACTTTCTTCGATTAATTCTTTCTTACCATCTTTTAGTAATCCCCCCTTTAGTAAAGGGGGAGGGGGGGGATTTGTCAGGGTGCATGGGGGGATTTTTTCATATAAATTCAGACAGACTTCTTTTAATAAAGGATTATTAAACCAGTCCTCGCCTGTTGCATCAGACATATCACTTGTTACCCTCTTTGCATCAATCGCAACGACTATGCACTGACTTCCAAATCTCTCGGCAGCCCGGCTTATAAAATACGGGTCTTTGACAGCAGTTGTATTTATTGAAATCTTGTCGCAGCCTGCATTGAGAAGGTCTCTGATATCATCGAGATTTTTGATTCCTCCTCCGACAGTAAGAGGCATAAAAACGTCTTCCGCAGTTTTCATGACAATATCCAGGATTATCTTTCTTTTTTCATGAGAAGCAGTAATATCAAGGAATATAAGTTCGTCAGCTCCTTGTTCGTCATAAAACTTCGCATTTTCAACAGGATCACCGGCATCTCGTAGATTCACAAAGCTGACGCCTTTAACCACTCGACCATCTTTCACATCAAGGCAGGGTATTATCCGTTTAGCGAACACTGTAATTCTTCACAAAATTTATGGCTTCTCTAAGGTCCAGTGTGCCTGAATAAATTGCTTTTCCTGTTATTACTCCCCACAGGTTCTTTATCTCTAAAAGATTTTTTAGGTCATCGATGCAAGAAACTCCACCTGATGCGATTACAGGGATTTTAACACT
>MHEF01000055.1:3559-16154 GCA_001805125.1 Nitrospirae bacterium RBG_13_39_12 | reverse complement strand
GTTGCCTCTACATTTGGGCCCGAAAGCATGCCGTCCCTTGAAATGTCTGTATAGATAATCCCGGCTATACCTATAATTTCTAATCTTTTTGCTAATTCACTTGCATTAAGTGATGTGATCTCCTCCCAACCCCTTATAGCTACCATTCCATCTCTCGCATCAATGCCAGCCAGGATCCTCCCTGGATATTTTCTGCAGGAATCTACTATGAATTCAGGATCTTCTATCGCAGCAGTCCCAATAATAATTTTTTCGATACCTGCTGAAAAAAGATTGATAATATTACCGACTTTTCTTATTCCCCCCCCTACCTGCAGCGTAATTCTAACTGATTTCCTGATTTTCATTATTACGTTCAGGTTTTTCAGAGTTCCTGAAAATGCACCATCAAGGTCAACGATATGAAGCAGTTTTGCTCCGCAAGATTCCCACTCTCTTGCAGTTTCAGCAGGGTCACTGGAATAAGTTGTCACAGAATCCCTTTTACCCTGAACAAGCCTTACACACTTGCCGTCTTTTAAATCTATTGCAGGAATAACAAGCATGGATTAATATAACATAAAGATATGCACTTGTATAAACACTCTGACAAATGTGGAAAAATCGTGAAGAACCCTGCGGCAGAGACCACAGGGTGTCCATTATTTGAATGTTTATTTTTTGTGTCATTCCCGCAATCCCGTCCCGAAGGCTTTCGGGATTCGGGAGGTCGGGTCGCCTCAGCGACTCGCCGAGGAGAGAATCCTTCCGGAAAGATTCCGGACAAGCCGGAATGACAGAAATTTGGAACTGCGGCAGAGACCACAGGGTGTAATAATTATAAATATTAAATTATTAGGTAATGTTTTTAACTCCTTTTTAGTAAAAAGGAGTAGTTGTTATCCAAGTTCACTATGACTACAATCGGAGAAAGGAAATGAAAAAAAACAAGAGCTTAATAAACTTCTGGGCCGGCATATTTATTTTTTGCTTCTATTTATCTTTCTTTTCATGTTCAAACGCCGCATCATTCAACATCCCTGAAAAGCTTACATATGACTTAACATGGGCAGGTATTAAGGCTGGTACTGCATCTCTCGAGGTAAAAAACGATGGTGAAAAGATAAAAATTATTTCTACCGCCCGCTCAGTTCCTTTAATCTCTGTTTTTTATACAGTTGATGATAGAGTTGAAAGCATTCTCCTTAAAAACACTTCCCTCCCGTTTCCTGGCCAGCCAGTTAATTATAAAATCAAAACAAGGGAAGGAAGACACAGAAAAGATAAAGAGGTTGTTTTTGATCCTAATAATCGCTGGGCAACATATATAGACCATCTTAATAATGAAAAAAAAGAGTATGCCGTACCTGAAATAATTTTTGACCCGATATCAAGTTTTTATTACCTAAGGACTCTCAGGCTCGAGGTTGGTGAGCCTGTTTATTTAACAATTTTTGACAGTAAAAAAGTCTGGAACGTAGAGGTACAGGTCTTGAGAAGAGAAACATTAATCCTGCCGATTGGCACATTCAATACCATTGTGGTTAAACCATTAATGAAATCAGAAGGTATATTCTACAGAAAAGGTGATATATTTATATGGCTTACCGATGATGCAAAGCGAATACCGGTTAAGATGCAGACAAAGGTCTCAGTTGGGTCCATCACCGCAACCCTGGTTCAAGGTACTTATTGAGGTTTCACTTCAACCCTGTTACTTTTTTATAATCTTACAATTGTTTATACTATGAAAAAATATGAAGATAGCTAAAAAGATAATTGAGATCACAAAACCATACTGGCCCAGAATTTCTGCCGGTATTCTAATAAGTCTTCTGGTTTCAGGCATAACAGGCGCAATCGCATGGGCTGTCAAACCTGCAATTGATATAGTCCTGGAAGGGAAAAAATATGAATATATGAAATTCCTCCCGGCAGGTATTCTCTTGCTTTTTGCAATAAAAGGGTTTTTAGGGTTCTGTCAATCCTACTTGATGAAATCTGCAGGGATGAAACTGGTCAGAGAAATGAGAAACAAGCTATACACCCACATCCTCTATCTCCGGGTAGGATATTTTAGCAAAGAGTCATCCGGGACAATCATATCCAGGGTTATGTATGATGTAGAAACGCTTAACGGTTTGATTTCCGATGTCATAAGAACATTTATCGTTGAAGTGCCAACAGTAATCTTTCTTCTCGGAGTTGCCCTTTACAGGAGATGGGATCTGACATTAATGAGCTTGATCCTGCTGCCTTTTATCGCCTACAGTTCAAAAAAATTTGGCAAGATTGTTAAAAAAAAGAGGAAGGAGGCACAGAGAAAATTATCATTTCTTACTCATAAAATAGGTGAAACAGTTTTCGGGACAAGAATAATTAAAATCTTTAACCGCGAAAAAACAATGGGGGATAAATTTGAAAATGACAATCAAAGATACTACAGGGAGCTCCTAAGGGTAGTAAGGCTTAAGGAGTTTACTAAACTGATCATTGATGTAGTAACCGGCACCGGCATAGCTCTTGTATTCTGGTATGGAGGCAATATGGTAATCAAAGGAACTATTACAACCGGAGATTTTGCTTCTATACTTGCAGCTGTTTATTTAATGTTTTCGCCTGTAAAAAAGATAGGAGATGCATATAATTCTTTCCAGGAATCAAGAGCATCTATCGAAAGGATAGATACTCTTTTTAATGCAGAACAGGAAGAGAAAGGCCAAATAAGAATTGACGGGTTTAAAAATTCTTTAAAGTTTGAAAATATATCTTTTACCTTTCCCGGGAATAATGTTCCTGTATTGAAGGATATAAATTTAGAGATAAAACCTGGTGAAGTAATTGCTATAGTCGGCCGCAGCGGTGTCGGGAAATCAACACTTGTTGATTTAATTCCCAAATTCTATTCACCTTCAGGAGGCAGGCTGACTATAAACGGATTAGATATTAATAAAGTAGACATACATTCACTCAGAGAACTGATAGGGATAGTAAGTCAGGATATTATACTTTTTAACGATACCATTAAAGAAAATATAGCATTTGGAAAACCCGGGGTATCAGAAGCCGAGATTATCGAGGCTGCCAAAATGGCATACGCTGACGAATTTATACAAAAAATACCTGAAGAATACAATGCAGTCATAGGGGACAGGGGGCTGAAGTTATCGGGTGGACAGAGACAGAGAATAGCCATAGCAAGGGCGATACTTAAAAACCCACCTATATTGATTCTTGATGAAGCAACATCTTCACTTGATTCAGTCTCAGAGACTCTTGTTCAGAAGGCACTTGAAAAATTAATGAAGGGAAGAACAACTATTGTCATTGCTCACAGGCTTTCGACAATCAAAAATGCAGACAGGATTCTGATTATTGAAAAAGGTGAAATAGCCGATACCGGCAGGCATGAGGAACTCATCAGCAAGAATTCAACCTATAGAGAACTGTACAATGCATTTTTATGAAGCGAACTATCTGCCAAAACTGTTACAAAGGCTTTAAAACCTATACACAGGTTTTTTGTGCGGGGTGATAATGATTCCGGTCTCTGTTGTTATTGTTACCAAGAATGAGGAAAAAAATATAAGGGAGGCCCTTCAGAGTATCAGAGATATGGCTGAAATTATAATTGTTGATGCCTTCAGTTCAGATAATACCTTAGGTATAAGCAGAGAATATACTGATAAAATATACCAGGCAGAGTGGCAGGGTTATGCCAAACAAAAACAGATGGCTATTGAACATGCAAAAGGACCCTGGGTATTTGTCTTAGATTCTGATGAGAGATTCACAGAGTCCTTGAGGCAAGAGATATCAGATGTGGTTAAAAATAATGGTATATACAGCGGTTTTTATGTCCCTCGAAAAAATTTTTTTCTTGGGAAATGGATACGGCACGGAGGCTGGTGGCCAGATTACACACTGAGGCTTTTCATTAAAGACAAGGCTTTTATGGAAGACAGAAAAGTTCACGAGAAGGTTGTCGTGAATGGAAAAGTAGGACATCTCAAGAACCCATTGGAACACTATACATATAGAAATGTCTCCGATTACATAAAGAAAATGGATCTTTATTCTTCGCTTTCAGCAGAAGAATTGAAAGAAAAAGGCGCTAGCCCAAGAATAATTAAAATGGTTGTTCATCCTCTATCTACTTTCTTAAAAATGTTTTTTTTAAGGCGTGGATTTATGGATGGTGTCCATGGGTTAATACTTTCAATACTTTATAGTTGTTACACTTTTCTTAAGTACCTTAAGTTATGGGAAACATCAATCAGCAAGTAAACATTTACTGCTGGTGTATAAGGTTTTTGTATAGATTTAATACCTTTTCTAAATGTTTTTTAAATGAAAAATTCTCGGCAAGTTTTCTGGCATTTGTACCGATGAGATCTATTTGTTCTCTGTTATCAATCAGAAATTTTATTTTTTCTGCGATGCCCTTGCAGTCTTCGGGAAGGGAAATAACAAACCCGTGAATGCCGTCTTTAATGATTTCTGCAGCGCCGCTTAATCTTGTTGTGATAACAGGAAGACCACTGGCAAGCGCCTCAAGGTGCACATTTCCAAAGGGTTCATAGATTGTAGGAAATACGAAAATATCTGAGGCAGCATAGTACTTATGGACCTCTTTCTGCGGGCCACAGAATACTACCTTCTGACTTTTTATGAAGCGCTTAAATCTTTTTTCAGACCCCTTCCCCACTATCAAAACAGTCACCGGGGAAGGAATGAGTTCGACAGCTTTTAAAAGAAACTCCAACCCCTTTCTTTCAAAACCAGAACCTACAAATAGTGATACAATAGCATCATCTTCTATGGAATACTTCTTCCTGATTTCTCTTCTATATAGATCTTTGTTCCTGGGAGTAAACCTTTCAAGATCAACTCCGTTATATATTACTTCTATATCCATTTTATTAACATGGTAATTTTCAATAATGTTCTTTTTTACAAGTTCAGATATTGCTATTATCTTTTTGAATCTATGGGCTCTGAAAATTATTTTTTCCATGTTTAGTATAAGCCAGTGATATGGATTGAGGATAATTGACAATTTTCCCGCAAGTCCTACCCTTGTCCACCTCTGCCTCAGCCATTCAATATGGCACCCGTCACCAGCCCGATAAATATCCTGATAGAGAGTCTTGTCATTACTCTGGATTACATCAAACTGCTCTCTTTTAAGAATTCTATATGCTGATAGGGCAAAAGTTAAATCCCTTAATGTTGAATTAAAGGAAATGGCAGGCACTTTATGAAAAAAGATATTCTTGGATGCAGGGGTACCCTCCCAACTTAAAGAATACAGATGAACATCGTGTCCTGCGTCAGCAAGACCAGTAATGAGTTTTTGAGAAAAACCCTCTGCACCTCCGTGGAAGGTATACTTTTTCCTAATGACGGCTATCTTCATTGACGCCTGTGGCAGCTATTCCAAAGGCAAGGACGACCGCAAGATGGGGCATGTAAAGAACAGCGAGCATTGAATGCAGTATATAGTTACCAACAAGGACAGAAACACATGCAACAAGGATATAGTCTTTGATTCCTGAGCGAGCAGTCGTATTTCTCCAAAATTCTCTTATTGCAACTAAAATAAGAACGATATAAGGAATAAGACCTATAATTCCCTGATGGAACATAATCTTTATAAAAGTATTTTCAGGTCCTATCGGCGGTGCTTTCTTATAGTCAGTTTCTTTATAAGGTTCATCCTGATGAAATATTCTATTCCCGTAACCCCAACCAGACAGCGGTTTTTCTTTGAAAGCGTCTATAGCAGGTAACCAGGCATGTGTTCTTTGATTGATTGTTGATAACTGTTCAGGTAGTTTAGACATCCTTTCTCTGACAGGCGGAAACAAGGACCATGATAATGCCCCGAGTATAAAAATAGACAAGATAATGTTTATAAAGGCTTTTTTAAGATTAAACCCTCTCACCCTAGAAAGGTAAACTGCCCATACGCAAGCCATGCTGAAGAAAGCAACATATCCTCCCCTTGAGGTGCTTAATATAAGAGCAATTACGAAAGCTGCAAATGAGATGCTAAAAAATATTTTAAGAATCGTGTTCTTCCATACAAAATAAAGTATAAATGCGAATGGGAGAAATGTACACAGATATCGGGCAAATTTATTGTGCCAGGCATGCATTAACCATGTATCAGGTTTTAAAACAGGTATGTCATGCATGAAATAGCTGTAATATCCAACGAGGACCATCAGCACAGATGTAAAGAACATTACATGAGATGCTCTGTACAGCCTCCTTTCGTCAGCCATAACTGTTGCAATAACAGGGAAGAGCATAGCTGATTTAAGTGGTTCGTCTCTTAGTTCAAGAAAAGAATATAAGGGATTTATAGAGAAAAATACAGAAAATACTGAAACTCCTATAGTGAGCCAGAACAGAGTCGAAACAGGATTTTTCAAAAGATTCAAGTTTTTCCTGTATTTGAGGGTTAAAAGCCAAAGGCCAAAATTCCCGAAGATGAGGATATTTCTAACTCCCTCTCCTTTGGTAAGAAACATGAAAAATACAAAAAGATATATTCCAGCCTCGATAACCCTGTCTATAAATTCAAAGCTTTTTTTCAATTATATCGTACACTCCGCGTTCAAGTAATTTTCTTATTTCAGTTTTTACAGTTTCAGACGACAGTGTTCTGATACATCTAAAATCAAACTGACAATCCTTGCCTTTACACTTCTGGCACCGTTCTGTTCCCCTCAAAACAACCGCTTTATCAGAAAGCGGTCGCCATCTTCTATCAACACCAGGACCAAAAATTGCAATAACCGGCGTGCCTGCGGCAGCAGCAATATGCATGGGACCGCTATCATTTCCTATGTATAACGAACTTATTTCAAGGAGTGCCAGCAATTCCCCGATTGATAACTTAGCCCCGAAGCTGTATGTTTCATATCTTGTTAAAGAACTTATTTCGCCGATCTTTCTTAAGTCATCCCTGCTACTGCCAACAAAAACTACCTGGAAGCCCTCTTTATAAAGCCAATCTGATACTTCTGCAAAACTATCCGAATTCCATTGTCTGAAAAACCTGCCAGCGCCTGGATGGATGCAGGCAATTGGCCTATCATTTACAATACCTTCTTCAAGAAGTTTTTTGTTTAATGATAACTTTTTGGAATTCAAAGCTTTTAAACGATAATATATATCTATACTGCCTGCCCCTACAGCAAAAGCGATGTCAGCATAGTCGTAAACTTTATGTCTTCCTTCAGACAATTTTACTTTTTTATTATAAAGATATGCCCTCTTTGCTGTGGAACGTGATACCCGTATCGGCGCACCTGAAAGACAGGTCAGGATTGATGAGGCGTACCCTCCCTGAAAGTCAATAGCTATGTCTGGAGACAGCCTTCTAAGTTCCCTCAAGAAATGAAAAAAAACATTTGCTCTTTTACCTAAGCTCTCTTTTTTGATCCGTTTCCGCGGGAAAAGTAATACCCTGTCCAGTCCAATTAAAGGTTCGACTATATCACTATAGATTTCATCTATAACCAGGAAAAGATTGTTTTTATTATAGAACTCCTTTAATGCTGCTATTGCCGGCAATGATACAACAACATTTCCCATGTTTTTGTCGAGCATCAACACAATGACCGTATTCCCTTTAAGATTATTTAATGACATCTTCTATTATCCTGAGCATCTGTCTCGTTCTTACCTCATAGGTATGCTCTTTTAAAACACGCTTTCTTCCCGCCTCTGCAATCTTAGTCCTTAATTCATCATTTTTAACATAATATCTTATCATATCAATCATGTCTTGCGCTGAGCGAAAAGTTACAATCTCCTTGTCAGGCTCTAAAACTTCCTCTATACCATCAACATGCTGGCACATATAGAAAGCTCCGCAACCAACTGCTGTATACATCCTTGCACTCATGGATTTCCTTACATGCATCTGAGAGTCAAAAGCAAGAAATATCTTTGAGAGTTCTGCAACCTTTGCATATTCTTCTCCCCATACAAATTTTCCTCCATAAGACTTGCCAAGCTTTCCAAAGATTAACGGTATTGTTGATAGCTTTCTTGGAATCCTCGGCCCCCACCATTTAAGTTCAAACCCATCATTGATAACCCTTTCGAGGAAATACCTCCTTGGAAGATATTGTGGTTTAGACCCTAGATTTCCTACAAAAGTTATATCTGTATGAAATGTCTTTATATCCTCCGGGGTAATTTGTTTGATTTGAAAAAAGGATGGTTCAAATGCCTGTGTAAGCCAGAAAACATTTGGATTAAATTTCTTAAACTTTTCAACCAGGCCTTCGGACATTGTAAAAAATATGTCAGAAACTTGAACGAATGGAGGAAGCCAATCAGGTATTATCGAATCTATATACCACTGAACGAGCTTGATGCCCATTTGTTTGATTTCCTGAAGCCAATCGCGTTTTAAGCCGTAATCTTTTATATACAAGAGGATATCAGGCTCTGTAACGGTCACGGCATTCATAAGATTATGGTATGGATCAGTTGAAGTCAGAGAATCAAATGTAGAAACATTTATTGCATTTTTCTCGAACCCCTTTTTTATGTAATATCCGGGATTCCAGGGATTTCCGAAGTCAGAAACTATAAGCACCTTTTTTATATTGCTCAAATAACTTCACCCAAAATATGTCGCAGCTGTTTACTGATTGTAGCAAGGCTATAGTGTTTAATGCATTTTTCCCTTGCTTTCAATCCTAGTTGTGTTGCTTTTTCCGGATTATCAATGACCCATTTAATGGCTTTACCAAGTTCTTCAGGCGAGTCCGGATTAACCAATAGGCCGCAATCATTCAGAATTTCCGGGATATCAGAAACCCGTGTGGATATTACAGGTCTTGCCATTGCCATTGCATCCAGAATTTTTGATGGAATCTGTCCAATAGTGTCCGGGGTTTGCCTCTGCGGTACAACCACAACATCTGCAAGCATAAGATATTTTGGAACCTCGCTGAAAGAAATGGGACCCATCATCATAACTTTTTCCCCACCAAGTCTTTTCAGTCTTTTTTCATAATCTCCATCCGGGTTTGCACCCACTACCACCATCAATAAGTCAGCTGACTTAATCATGAGTACTGCCTTAAGCGCATCTTCTACCCCCTTATGCTCTCTTGGCGTGCCGAGAAACATTACTATTTTCTTACCCTCAATACCAAGTTGTTTTTTCAGATCGCCACCTTTAAATCTGTCAGGATTTAGAATGTCTGTATCCTTTCCATGAATAACAATCTCTCCTCCATATTTATTTTTCAGAAAAGTTGATACAGTAGTTATTCTGTCAGCATATCCAATAAAAAATTGCATCATCCAGGTCCAGAAAAATCCATTTGGATTAAAAATATGAATAAAACGGGATAGTCTGCTCAAAAAACCTTTTCTCAGATAAAAGCCGACTTCCCAATCGTCAATATCAAGGATTACAGGGGTTTTAGAAAAAAGCTTTTTAAATAATCCAAAACCAAAACTTGTAAACCGGGGTTTAACTGCATAAATAATATCGCCATCTATCTCTCTGATAATAGAGGGGAGTTTGAAAAAAAGAAGGGGGAATTTGCTGTAAGGTACAACTACAACAGGGATATGAGAATTTCTTAACGGTTTCCAGACATTCCCTTTTAAAGCTGGTCCGACTATCTTGACATCATAATAATCGGAAAGGGCCTGTCCCAATATATGAGCCCTGCCAAGGTTGTTGTCAGAAAGATCAAAGCTTAAAATAGTTATTTTTCTCTTGATACCGTTCTCCATCTCCTTTCTGTATAGTATTTCAATATCCGCAAAAATCTCTCTTTTTTTTCTATATTCAATTTATTCATATAATAGTCAAACAATGCCATCTTGTCATCTTTATCAACAGGAAGTTCTGGATAATTCAAACCTGCAAGGTCTTTTGCAAGATTTTTTGCCCTGAAATGCTTGTTTTTTCTGATACTGTCAATGTCTATGAAGCCTGATACTTCTTTATCATTTACAAAAATATGAGAAAGGTGTGCATCTCCAAACCAGTAACCAAGATTATGAAATTTTGACACTTCGTCCATAACTTTCAAATATATCTCTAAAGGTAAAGTTTTTCTTTCCCTTATCAATATCTCATACAGGGATTTCCCTTCAACTCTTTTCATGACAAAGAATGGTTTTTTTTCCTTCCCTATTTTTCCATACGCCTCTATTACTGGAACCTTGATTCCTTTTAACCGGAGATATTCAGAAAGGCTATATATGTGTCTGGATCTATCTATAAGAAAAAAAAAGATACTGTTTTTGAGAGTCAAAGGGTGGAGGATTTTAAAAAAACAATCTGTTTTGCTGTCATAAAACAGCGTTGTCTTACTTACCGTAGGATAAAGTTGGAAGCTCTCTGAGGAAAACATGACTTGTGCCTTTTCATTCATGCCTCTAAAAGGTTCTAAAACAAGTGGGTAATCTTTTATCAGTATGCAAATATTTTTAATAGAGGCAAATACAGTCTCATTATAGTAAAAGGATGCTGTATCGTTTTTAAAATACTTCATACAAGTTATAAGACTCTTCTTATAAAGGCTCCTATAATTTTATCACTTTAATCAGAGAGAAATTTTAAAGCATAGCAGTTTTCGAATCCCTGTATCTTTTTAGAATAATAATATATTCTCCGTATAAACCAATTTAAAATATATCTGAATAAATTCTTCCTGCAATATGTACCTTTGTCATTGAATACCCAGACTCTTTCATTTCAAACCAAGATATAGATCTTCAGTCTCATCAAGCATTTTGGCAAGTGGAAACCTTTCTAAGACATTTTTTCTCGCAGTCTCTCCGAGAGCTTTACACTTTTCATTATCTCCGATAAGATCGGTTAGCTTATTAAGAAGGCTTACGCTGTCTGCATTTTTAAAAAATACTCCGTCAACTCCGTCTTTCATAAACTCTTTGAAACTGGCAATATCTGACACAAGAACCGGTCTGGCCATTGCCATAGCCTCAATTAGAGAGTTGGCAAAGGCCTCAACAGTTGATGGAAAAACAAATATGTCCATTATGCTCAAGAGTAAAGGTATGTCCGTCCTTAATCCAGGAAGAATTACCCTGCTGCGGAATTCAGTTTGTATCTGCCTGACCACCTTTTCTTTTTGTCCTATCCTTCCAACCAGTAACAAAAAAATGTTATCCCTAACTTTAAACAATTTGTTCGCTGCTTCCAGGAGGTACCGCTGACCCTTCACTTCTGTAAAGCCTGATGTGTTCCCGATAATCAGCGCATTTGGTGGTATGCCAAGGGAATTTTTAAGTCCCTCTTTATCTTCATTTCCGTAGTTACCGTGATTGAATTTCTCCGGGTCAACAGCGCCGTATACCCTCTTTATCTTTTCAGTTCTTATAAAGCCTGTTTCTTCTAATATTTCTGCAGCGGAGGAGTTAACTGCTATAAACCTGTGAGGCAATGAGTATATAAACCGCGTTAGAAAGTCCTTTTTTACCCTGTAAAGGTTGTGCTTGAACCTAACCAGTCTCCGCCTTGTTAAAAGTGCTGCAATCCCACCTGCCCAGCTATCTACAGAGCTATGGGTACAGACAATGTCAACCTTCTCTCTTTTTATTATTCCCACTAATTTTGGTATGGTTATCAGGTGTGTCTGCTTTACCATATTTACCTCAAAAACCTTCATACCAGCCTCTTTTGCCCTTTGCGTAAGTATGCTTTTCCTGTTACATGCAATAATTAATTTATGTCCTCTTTCACGTAGTCCAATTGCCTCGGTCAGAACCCTATTCTGCTGACCCCCCCATTTTTTAAGAGTTTCCGTATGGAGTATTACCATAATTATTCTACCTTCATTTTGCTCTTACATACAGACTTTCAAGTTTATCAAGCATATCAGCAAATGAATAAGATGACACCACTAACTTTCTGCCATTTTCTCCTAACTGTCTTGATAAATTTTTATCAAGTAATAGTCGTATAACTGCTTTTGCAATGCTTTCATGGTTTTTTATTCGTGTAAGAATCCCTGTTTCACCATCAATTACGACTTCTTTCAACGGAGGGAAGTCAGATGAAATAACAGGCTTTTCCATTGCCATTGCTTGTAATATAGTCTGTGGCACGCCCTCATTAGCATAAGACGGATGAACTAGGATATCTATAGAATATAAAACATTAACTATGTCTTCTCTGTGCCCTAACAAGTAAACCTTATCCTCTGCTCCTGTTTCTTTTATTGTCTTCTCGAGCGTATTTCTGTGAGTTCCTTCCCCTGCTATTATGAATCTTGCTTCCGGCACTTCTCTTAATATTAAGGGAACTGCCCTGACTAAATAATCCAGTCCTTTCCAGCTTCGGATTACTGATACAGCACCAACCAGAGGTACTGATTGTCTCAGATTAAGCTCTTTTCTCAGGTCATTATGCATAATCTCGGGATTGAATAAGTCAGTATCCGCACCGGTTGGAATAGATACAATTTTATCAGGATTAAAATGATTAATATCAATCATCTGTTTTCTTATTGCCTCTCCTGTTGTAATGATAAAGTGCGGAAGATAGTTATATAAAAATCTGTTCAACAGGTTCTTGCCAATACTTGTTGATAAATGTCTT
>MHEF01000055.1:0-3544 GCA_001805125.1 Nitrospirae bacterium RBG_13_39_12 | reverse complement strand
GGCTTATTTCTGGCAATACGAGCTGCCGGAAGGACAAGCCAACTGTCCTTTGAGCTATGAGTATTTACGATATCTATTCTATTAGACTCTATAAACCGTTTGATGTCAAAAAGTATCTTTAAAAAGTTCCTCCTCTGAAATTTTACAGCTCCTGCCTGAAATCCTTCTTCTGATGCACGTTTCAAGAGCTGGCTTCCTGGCGAAGCAAGAAAAAAGATTTGATGACCCCTTACTCTTAAACCCTGGGCCTCTTTGAGTGTCCTGATCTCCTGTCCACCCCATCCATTAGATGCCTCTGTATGAAGAATCCTCATATTTTATTTAAAAACCCTTAAATAAGCTTTGCTTATCCAACTCCTTGAATGAATGAATAGTTTTTTCCTGAATGTTAAAAGACTAATATTCCCAATCACAATACGCCTGATTTTCCAGGGTTCTGTTCCCTGCGTATTAGCGCCCTTTTCAGTTGTAAATAACAGTTCATAACCTAAAGACATTGCCAAATCTACATAATCTTTAATATATTTGCCCTGAGGCCAGCAGAGCGCATTACATCGGCTGTCCAGTTTCTCTTCGATTACCTTTTTTGATGTTTTTAGTTCCCGATTCAGATTATCTATCTGCTTTGCGGTGTCTTTATATAATTTATCCCATCGTTTGTGTGTGTGTGTATGAGACTGAATCTCAATAAGCCCGGATTTTAACATCTCTGTGATTTCTTCCCATGAAAGCATGACCTCTGAAGCATGCCCCTCTTGTATCATCTTCTGACATTCTTTATGGTCAGGTAGACGAACACTAGTCCCTTCGTCTACCCTATGTCTTCTTCCTTTTTCTGCAATCAATGATGTAATAACAAAAATTACAGCCTTGATACCATACTTCTTTAATATCGGGAATGCAACCAACCAGTTGTCAAGCCAGCCATCATCAAATGTTATCATTAAAGACTTCTTAGGAGGGATTTTTTTGCCGCTCAGAATTGACATAAATTCATCTGTATGAAGTGTGGTAAATCCATGTTCACTAAGATATCTCATCTGGGCTTCAAAAATCTGAGGTTTTACATTAATAAAATCCCCTTCCGGGCTAACATGGTGATAAGTTAAGACGGGTATGCTGAATTTTCTTTTATTTGTTTGATAATCCCCCCATCCCCTCTTTATTAAAGGGGGGTGAGGGGGGATTATTTTATTGTGTGGTGTCATTCAATATTTTTTTTAATTGAATTCAAAATAATAAGAAATTATAGGGTATTTCTTCAAGAATTGTCACGACTACTTTCAGTGAATGTGATTGGAAGCCACGCCTTATTGACCTGCCTGGTTGTAACTTCTATAATGTCACTAAGCGAATGGATTTTATCCTACATATATACCTATTATAAGTAAATAAAATGAAAAATACAGAATCTAAGTTTTTGTTTCTAATCATGGAGGGCATATGCATATTGGTATCATCGGAACAGGATACGTAGGGCTCGTTACAGGCGCTTGTTTTGCTGAATTCGGCTTATTTGTCACCTGTGTTGACAAAGACGAAAAAAAGATAAAGATGCTGAAAAAAAGTATTATCCCATTTTACGAGCCCGGTCTTGACGAACTTGTCAAAAAAAACATCAAACAGGGCAGACTTAAATTTGCAACCAGGATAGAAAAAGCTGTTGAATCCTCTCTGGTTATATTTATAGCTGTAGGAACCCCTCGCAGAGGAGATGGCTCTACCGATATGAAATATGTCGAAGAGGTTGCAAAAAGGATAGCCAGACACTTAGACGGTTATAAATTAATTGTTACTAAGAGCACAGTGCCTGTTGGTACCGGCAAGAAGTTAAGAGATATTATCTCTAAAAACATTAAGGGACAGACTGATTTTGATATCGTCTCAAACCCTGAGTTTTTGCGTGAAGGTTCTGCAATAGAGGACTTTATGAGACCAAACAGAGTTGTGATAGGGGCAAAAAGCCAGCAGGCTGTTGCTATTATGAAAGACCTTTATAAACCACTCTATCTTATCGAGACACCATTTGTGGTAACTAATATAGAAACAGCAGAGTTAATAAAATATGCATCAAACTCTTTTCTTGCAACAAAGATTTCTTTCATTAACGAGATTGCTAACCTATGTGAGAAAGTTGGTGCAGATGTTCATACAGTTGCAAAGGGGATGGGACTTGACCAGAGAATTGGCCCAAAATTCCTTCACCCGGGCCCTGGCTATGGAGGCTCCTGTCTTCCAAAAGATACAGAAGCACTCTTAAGTATGGCGGAAGAGAACAATGTTGAGCTTCGTATTGTTGATTCTGCTGTAAAGGCCAATGAAAAACAGAAGGAATATATGGTTAAAAAAATAAAAGATGCAATGGGTACAATTAAAGGTAAAACAATTGCAATCCTGGGTATCTCATTTAAACCAAATACAGACGATATACGTGAGGCCCCTTCTATTTATATAATCAACAGACTACTTAAAGAGAAGGCAACTATCAAAGCATTTGATCCTGTTGCTATGAAATTGGCAAGCAGGATCCTGCCTGAAGTAACATACTGCAAAGATCCCTACGATGCTGCGAAGGGTGCTGATGCAATTGTAATTATGACAGAATGGAACCAGCTCAGGAACCTTGAACTTGAAAAAATCAGGAAGCTTCTTAAAGGTCAATATTTCTTTGATTTAAGAAATGTGTATGAACCACAGAGGATCAAGAAAGCAGGGTTTAAATATTTTTGTGTGGGCAGAACTTAGCCCATTTCGTTTGACATGGTTGGATATAGTATCTGAGTGGATTTATCCCGATGTATATCGGGATACCTCGGAGGTCGATATGACCGAGAATGAGCGAGGATGCTATGTCCAATCATGTTTTTCTGATAATATGACCCTTCAAAATGTTAAAATTACAAATGAAGGTAGTCTGTCAAAACCGGAAGGCATACCACGATTACAGCATCGAAGAAACCATTGAAGCTGGTATTCAGCTCTTGGGCACTGAGGTTAAGTCCTTAAGGGAAGGCAGGGCAAACCTCAAAGACAGTTACGTAATAATCAAAAATTCAGAGGTTTTTCTCCTCAATTGCCATATAAGCCCTTACTCTCACGGAAACATCATGAACCATGATCCTCTGAGAACTAAAAAACTCCTTTTGCACAGAAATGAAATAGAAAGATTGAGGGACAAAAGCCAGCAAAAAGGTTATACATTAATACCTCTTAAAATATATTTTAAGGGGTCTCATGCAAAGATAGAGGTTGGCTCTGCAAAAGGGAAAAGACATTACGAAAAAAGAGAAACAATAAAAGAACGTGAAGCAAAAAAGGCAATAGAGAGGGTGATGAAAAGCAGGGAAAAATGATATAATTATAAATAATCACTTAAAAAGCTCTTTACAGCATTTCTTCGGGGGCGAAAGGGCTCGACGGGGGTTATGAGGCTCAGGTTGCATGTCGTGGTTCCGTCGCCACGTAAAAAGGCGGAAACAAACACAAACGCCAATAACGAACTGGCACTAGCTGCTTAATTAACTAAGCAGCCGCTGCCCTGAAA
>MHEF01000054.1:2890-5114 GCA_001805125.1 Nitrospirae bacterium RBG_13_39_12 | reverse complement strand
TGCCGAATGCCGTCATGGAAAAGCGCCGGTCAAACTAATGGATGCAGACTCCTCCGTTCCGCATCTTGAAGGTGCAGCTTTCGATATTGGAAAAAGAACTTCTTTCCTTGATGAAAAGAATGGAGTAAGAATCGAATTGAAGGAAAAAATTGGAGATTCTTACAGAATACTTGTCATTCCTCTCTGAATAGTGGATTCTGTAAGAGGGCTTGGTCAGTAATTTATAATTTCACTATTGCAGTATAAACTAACATTAGGCATTTTTCATTCCTTCTTGAGTCCACCTGCTTATAAACAGTTCAGATTGCTTGAAATTATTGAGGATTACTGGTACAAATATGTATGTCGATAAGGAATCATCGAGCCCAAGAAGGAGAACAAGAATCAGATTAGCGGGAAGGTTGTGGAGAAGAAGAAGAGGTATTAATCTATCCTATGACCACAGTATCGTCCAGTAAAAGAGAAGCTCGCATAAAGATTAAAGATCTGGTTTACAGATTTAAAGCAAATAAAGCTGCGTATATAAGCTCCGGATCATCTTACAATGAAACTGAAGTAAGGAACCAATTTATTGGGCCTTTTTTTCAAGCATTGGGATGGGATGTATATAATGAAAGCGGTCTGCCTTTAGATCTTCGTGAAGTAGTTCAAGAAGCAACGGTAAATGTGAGAGAAGAAAAACTATCTAAAAAACCAGATTATGAGTTTCGTCTCGCAAGGCAGCGAAAGTTTTATGTCGAGGCAAAAAAACCAGCGATCCGGATCGAGACTGATAAAGCGTCAGCATTCCAAACACGCAGATATGGTTTCAGCTCAGGCTTGCCTATCTCAATTCTTACTAATTTCCATAAATTCGTAATTTATGATTGTGTTCCTGTTCCAAAGAAGGAAGACGATGCGCGTATTGCACGGTTAAAGCTTTACTCTTTTGAAGAACTGGAAAGTAACTTTGACGAAATATATGATATTTTTTCACGTGAGGCAATTTATTCTGGCAATTTTGATCGCATCTATGACATCGTGATAGATAGCCATAACAATGTCGTTATTGTCGAAAAACCTGAGGTAAAGGCAAGTGGAGGAGTTTTTACTACTCCAAAATACATCGTCGATTCTATTATAGAAAGAACACTGACATCAATGACCTCAGGTAAGCCGCCCACAGAACTCCCCCAAATTCATATTGCTGATATCTGTTGCGGTTCAGGAGTATTTCTCTTGGCCGCTTACAATCATTTATTGAACTATCACCTCAACTGGTATTTGAAAGATGGCGCCGCAAAATATAGCGGAAAAGAGATTTACGAAGTCGGCCACGGTGAGTGACGACTTACTTTACACAGGAAACGACAAATTCTTTTAAACAATATTTACGGGGTTGATATCGACGAACAAGCTGTGGAGGTAGCAAGATTCAGCCTGCTTTTGAAACTAATAGAAGATGAATCAAATGAAAGTATTATTAGCCACTTATCTCAACATAAAGAACGAGCACTTCCGACATTAGATGATCATATTAAATGCGGAAATAGCCTAGTTGACCATCGTCAGCTCCAGGAGTATGATGAATCGCCCTCTGACGATCTTTTGAAATCAATTAATCCATTTGACTGGAAGGACGAGTACCCTGAAATTCTAAAAACGGGCGGATTTAACGTAATCATCGGAAACCCACCGTACATTCGAATTCAAAACATGGTTGAATATTCTCCTGAGGAAGTTAAGTTTTATCAAACCGCGGCTTCTGGGTACACATGCGCAGCGAGCGACAATTTTGACAAGTACAGTCTATTTATAGAACGCGCAATTTCTCTATTAAATAAACAAGGCACTTTGGGTTATATCGTCCCACATAAATTCTTTATAATCAAATCAGGGCAATGTTTGCGAAAACTTCTTTCCCAAGAGAAGTACTTAAAAGAAATTGTTTATTTTGGCGTTCAGCAAGTATTTGGAAAAAAATCTACCACCTACACATGCATTCTTATAGCAACAAAGTATCCAAATGCTGAATTTTCAGTAGAGATGGTTGAAGATTTGAAAACATGGCGTTACTCAAAACATGGCACGATAAAAACTCAACAGATGGATGAGGTTGATGAAAAGCCATGGTCTTTTGTACAGAATGATGTTAAGCTTTTATTTGAGAGAATACTCCGGGAACATCCGACACGTTTAAGAAAGGTTGCTGAAATTTTCGTTGGAGTTCAGACAAGTGCTGACA
>MHEF01000054.1:1935-2883 GCA_001805125.1 Nitrospirae bacterium RBG_13_39_12 | reverse complement strand
CATCATTCGTCCTCAAAAGATTACAGCAAAGACTGCAACCTTTGTTGATATTAAAGGTAAATCATGGACTATCGAGCGAGATATTTTAAGGTCCAGCCTCTTAGACGTCCCACTCTATCCATTCAGTAAGCCTGATCCGAACACTCTTATAATTTTCCCATATAAAATCGGGAGCGATAATGCAGAGTTATACACATCCGGTGAGATGCGCAAATTATTTCCTTTAACCTGGAAATATTTGAAGGCGCACAAAGCTAAACTAATAGATAGAAATATTCAGGGAGGAACAGCAGATACCTGGTATAGATATGGTCGCACACAAAGTTTGACCAAATTCAATAGCGAAAAAATCATTCTCCCCATCTTATCAACAGAACCTCGTTATGCCTATGATGATAGCAATATTTGTGTTACTGGTGGTGGTAATGGCCCCTATTATTTGATACGTCCTCGTCCAGGAATCGAACTATCAATTTTCTTTCTACAGGCAATTCTCTGTCATCCGGTTATAGAGGCCATGGTAAGAGCTTCGTCAAGTGTATTCCGAGGTGGTTATTACTCACATGGGAAGCAGTTTCTCGAAAATTTGCCCATTCCTGATATTGATTCTAATAATGAATCATTAAGACGAAGTCATAATGCAATAGTCTTATTAGTTAAGAAGCTCATACACATCAATGAAAAAATAAAGTCTTCAAAGATCCCCAAAATGCGAAATTTATATAAGCGGCAGAAACAACCGCTTGTCGACAGACTTAATTCTCTCATTGAATCACTATATGTATTAAGCCCAGCAGACATCGAGGTAGCTAAAAGCGTTCATAGCCCAACATGAGAGCAGTAATATTTATATGAAGCAACCAATATCTTATCAAAAAAAAAGGGGGGGGTATTACACGCCAAAGCCTATTGCGGACTTCCTTGCTCAGTGGGCCATACGCTCGCCTT
>MHEF01000054.1:0-1829 GCA_001805125.1 Nitrospirae bacterium RBG_13_39_12 | reverse complement strand
CCATGGTGTTGAGATAGATGACAATGAAGCAAAGAAGGCTGAAGAGCGACTTCATAATTTGGGATTTTCCATAAACAATGATACTATCCACAAAGGAGATTTCTTCTCTTATTGTTTAACATATCTGTCCCCTGAACGTACCCTTTTCTCAAATCCGGAACAAAAAGGCAGGCTTTTTGATGTAATCATTGGGAATCCACCATTTATTCGCTATCAGCATTTCAAAGAAGAACATCGCAAAGTTGCATTTGATTTAATGAAACGCTTGAACTTACGCCCGAGCAAACTAACAAATGCATGGGTACCATTTATAGTGGCAGCAACTATGTTACTGAAGAATGATGGTCGAATTGCAATGGTAGTTCCAGCAGAATTGCTGCAGGTTGGCTATACTGCGGAACTGCGTTTATTTTGAGTAATGCTTTTAAGCGCATAACTATATTTACATTTCGCCAGCTGTTATTTCCAGATATTCAACAAGAGGTTGTTTTGCTCTGCGCAGAAAAGAATGGACAAGGGCCAGAGGGTATAGATGTTGTCGAACTTAATGGTTTAGAGGACCTATCATTGCAGAACAATAATGTCGATAAACGTATTATATTTAAGTCCATAGATCATTCGACCGAGAAGTGGACACAGTACTATCTGACGGTTAACGAGATCAAGCTTATAAGAAAACTTAGGAAGAATGAGAGCCTTCATACACTTGGCGAGTTTGCCTCTGTTGATGTGGGCATTGTAACTGGCATGAACAATTTTTTTGTATTAAGAGAAAATGAAAAAAATCAAGCATCTCTAAATGGTTTTACTCGACAAATAGTAACACGGTCCGCACATTTAGGAGGTGTAATTTTTCGGGAGTCAGATTGGCGAACTATTTCTCAGATGGAATTACCGACGCACTTACTTAGCCTTCCCGATATCCCTTTCCATGAACTACCTAAAGAAGCTCAAGCTTATATAAAGATTGGTGAATCAAATGGTTGGAATACCGGGTATAAATGCAGCATTCGAAAAAGATGGTACATCGTTCCTTCAGTATGGGTACCAGATGCCTTTATGTTAAGGCAGATTCATCGATATCCAAAAATCATACTGAATCAGTCAGAGGCAACTTGTACTGACACAATTCATCGGGTGCGATTTTTCAAAGGGGCTAAAGGGAAGCTCGTAACAGCAGCATTCTTAAACTCCTTAACTTTTGCTTTTGCTGAAATTATTGGGCGGAGCTATGGAGGAGGAGTTCTAGAGCTTGAGCCAAGAGAAGCTGAACGTTTACCTATTCCATATGAGTATGCGGAATCTCTGGATCTCGAAAAAATTGATAAGCTATTACTATCCAAAGACATTGATGCCGTATTAAATATAACTGACAGAGCACTTCTTCAAGATGGGCTCAGTTTATCAAAAAAGGATGTTAATGCATTACGACAGATTTGGAAAAAACTTTATAGAAGAAGAATTGAACGACGGTAGATAGATATCATTGAGGTTACATTGAGAAATAATAGGGGGCATATATGTCAGAAATGACTGTTTGGAGGATACATGCCGAGAAGTAATAGGGTCTCTATTTTCTTAGCATAACACGTTTCTCGCGTGATAATATTGATCTGGCGTGCAAGGGCATATGATGGAGACTGTTACGGCGCATGGATGGATATGGCAGCATTCTCAATACATCTTCCAATTACAAATATCACTGCGACAATAGATTTTGATCCTAAAAAAGCGGAATCGGGGACGGTTCTAATTAATCGAAATTAACAGCAACACAGCAACAGAAGCCCCCTGTTCTTGAACGCCAGATTGACGAAATGGGTTACAAG
>MHEF01000053.1 GCA_001805125.1 Nitrospirae bacterium RBG_13_39_12 | reverse complement strand
AAGGTTTGCTATAAGAGAGGGTGGAAGGACTGTAGGTGCAGGTGTTGTTACTGAGGTCCTGGAATAAATGATAGTTGAAAGTCTATTGTTAAAAGTGAGAAAAGCGTGAATCAGAAAATAAGGATAAAATTAAGGGCATACGACCACAGGGTACTTGACAGGTCTGTGAAGGAGATAGTGGATACAGTACAGAGGACCGGAGCAAGAATAGCTGGTCCTGTACCTTTACCTACAAGAATAAGCAGGGTAACTGTTCTAAGATCTCCACACGTGGATAAAAAATCGAGAGAGCAGTTTGAGATAAGGACACATAAAAGACTGATAGATATAGTTGATGCAACGCCACAGACTGTTGATGCTCTGATGAAATTAGAACTCGCAGTAGGAGTCGATGTTGAAATAAAGCTGTAATTTACAGTTGCTAAAGATAGTTCATCGATAAATAATCGGGTATATATTAGGATATAGTTATGATAGGTATATTAGGCAGAAAAATTGGAATGACACAGATTTATACAGAAGATGGGAAGGCATATCCTGTTACTATTGTTGAGGCAGGACCATGTTGTGTCGTTCAGGTTAAAACCATTGATAAGGATGGATATGAGGCTGTTAAAATATGTTTTTTAGAGGTTGATGAAAAAAAATTAAATAAACCTCAAGCAGGTGTATTCAAAAAGTCAGGAATTAAACCTTATAGAATATTAAAGGAATTCCCCATGAGTGGGTTAAATGTAGGTGAGTTTATAACAGTAGAAAAGTTTGCCAAGGGAGACAAGGTATCAGTTGCGGGAATATCTAAGGGGAAAGGATTCCAAGGTGTTATGAAAAGACACAACTTTTCCGGTGGACCAGGTTCGCATGGCTCAATGTTCAATCGTGCACCAGGTTCCATAGGTGCAAGCTCATATCCATCAAGGGTATGGAAGAACCAGAAGATGCCCGGTCATATGGGATCAGAAAAAGTAACTGTTAAAAACCTTGAGATAATTGATGTTAAGACTGATCAGAACGTAATTCTTATACTTGGTGCAGTACCTGGTACAAAAGGAACGTATTTGGAGATTAAAAAGGGAAGCTGATATGCCTGAAGTTGAAATAAGGGATAAAAACAATAATACTGTTGGAAAGATCAATTTAAGTGATGATGTTTTCAATATAAACGCAAAATCCAGTGTTATCCACGAAGCTGTAGTAAATTTTCATGCGAATCAGAGACAGGGCACCCATGCAACTAAAACAAAAGGTCTTGTTAGCGGAGGAGGTAAAAAACCGTGGAAGCAAAAGCATACAGGCAGGGCAAGAGCGGGAAGTAACCGTTCTCCTATATGGAGAGGTGGAGGAATTGTTTTTGGTCCACAGCCGAGGGATTATGGGTATAACCTGCCGAAAAAAGTAAGAAGACTTGCTTTAATTACAGCCTTTAATCAGAAGCTTTCCAACGGGGAAGTTGTTATTTTAGATAAATTCTCTATCGATAAGCCAAAGACAAAGGAAATGAAACTAATTTTCGGAAATCTTGGTCTTGCCGGTAAAAGTGTACTAATAATACTCCATGAAAAAGACGATTCTGTAACGCTTTCAGCTCGTAATTTACTTGGTGTGGATATAATTAAATTTGAAGATCTCAATACTTATAATATTACTAGTTTCGATATGCTTCTCATAACAAAAGAATCATTCGCTAAATTAGGGGATGTAAAAAGTTCATGAAAAATCTCTATACAATAATTAATAAACCACTTTTTACAGAGAAAGGTAGCAATCTTAAAGAATCACAAAACAAGATACTTGTTGAAGTCTCACGAGATGCTAATAAGGTTGACATAAAAAGATCTATTGAGGAAATTTTTAAAGTAAAGGTTGAAAAAGTTGCAACAATAAAGGTACACGGGAAATGGAAAAAACAAGGAAAGTCCATAGGTAAAAGATGCGATAGAAAGAAAGCAGTAATTACCCTTAAAAAGGGTGAAAAACTTGATTTTATTGAAGGTACATGATGGGAGTAAAAAAATATAATCCAACATCACCTGGCAGGAGATTTCAGACAGTCTCTGACTTTTCTGAGATAACAACAGATAAGCCTTGCAAATCTCTTCTGAAACCACTCCGTAAAACAGGTGGCAGGAATAATAGTGGCTGTGTTACTGTCTGGCATAGAGGCGGAGGTAACCGGAAGGCTTATAGAATTATCGATTTTAAAAGGAATAAAACAGGTGTGCCAGCTATGGTTGGTAGTATTGAATATGATCCAAACAGATCGGCAAGAATTGCACTTCTTAAATACAGAGATGGTGAGAAAAGATATATAATTGCACCTTCAGGACTTCAGGTAGGAGACGAGGTTGTCTCAGGAAAAGGTGCTGAAATAAAAGTGGGAAATGCTCTACCTCTGAGTGATATGCCTTTAGGTACTTTTATTCATAACATTGAACTACGGCCGGGCGAAGGTGCCAGACTTGTGAGAAGTGCAGGGGCCTCAGCACAACTGATAGCTAAAGAAGATAAAAATGTCCAGATTAAGTTTCCTTCAGGAGAAGTGCGTCTAATCCCGTCAGGTTGTATGGCAACAATAGGACAGATAAGTAACCTTGACCATGAAAATATCTCTTTTGGTAAAGCTGGGAGAGTAAGATGGTTAGGTAAAAAGTCTCATGTTAGAGGCGTTGCGATGAACCCGATAGACCATCCGCTTGGAGGAGGTGAAGGCAAGGCTTCTGGCGGGCGTCCAGCATGTTCACCTTGGGGAAAACCTGAAGGAGTTAAAACAAGGCATAATATAAAAACTGATAGATTTATTATTAAGAGGAGGAAGTAAGTTGGCCAGGTCTTTAAAAAAAGGTCCTTTTGTAGATGAAAAACTAATGAAGAAAGTAAAATTAATGATGGAAAGTGGTGAAAAAAAGCTTATAAAAACGTGGTCACGACGTTCTACAATAATACCTGATTTTATCGGGTACACTTTTGCTGTGCATAATGGTAAGAAGTTTATACCGGTATATGTTACAGAAAATATGGTTGGGCATAAGTTAGGTGAGTTTGCACCGACAAGGACATTCAGAGGCCATGCTCGTTCTGACAAAGCTGCTGCAGTGAAGGGATAAGGAAAGACTTTTATGGAGTCAAAAGCAGTATTAAAATATGCAAGGGTTACACCTAGGAAGGCAAGAAGGGTAGTGGACCAAATAAGAGACAAAAATGCCGGTGATGCCATTTTATTTCTTCGGTTCATGCCTTACAGAGGGGCGAAGTTTGTTGAGAAACTCCTAAAGTCTGCAATGTCGAATGCAGAACAAAAAAAGGTTGTTAATCCTGAGGCTATGAAGATTGTTAAGGCAATTGTTGATCAAGGCCCTGTGATGAAAAGAGTTGAACCGAGGGCTATGGGTAGGGCAAATATTATTAGGAAGAGGACTTGCCATATAACACTGGTTTTATCAGAAGAAAGTTAGTCAGGAGGTAGATTTTGGGGCAAAAAACGCATCCAATTGGAAGCAGACTGGGAATTATAAAAAGCTGGGATTCTAGGTGGTACAGCAAAAAGGGGTATAGCGAGCTACTTCTTGAGGATGTAGCAATGAGAAGGTCTATCAAACAGAGACTCTTTCATGCTGGTGTTCCTAAGATAGAAATAGAACGTGCTGGTCAGAATGTCAGAGTAATAATTCATACAGCCAGGCCAGGAATAATTATCGGTAAAAAAGGAGCCGAGGTTGAAAAGCTACGTAAAGATCTTAAAATGATGACAGATAAAGAAGTTGCAATAGATATAAAAGAGATTAGGAAGCCGGAAGTAGATGCTCAACTGGTTGCTGAGAATATAGCACTTCAGCTTGAAAAAAGGGTTGCTTTCAGGCGAGCCATGAAAAAGGCTGTAGCTTCAGCTATGAGGTTTGGAACTCTTGGAGTTAAGATATCATGCTCTGGAAGGCTTGCTGGAGCTGAGATAGCAAGGTCAGAGTGGTACAGGGAAGGCAGAGTCCCACTTCATACATTTCGGGCTGATATAGACTTCGGCTTTGCAAAGGCCAGGACGACATATGGTGTTATTGGAATCAAGGTATGGATGTACCATGGAGATATCTTGCCAGAAAGCAGAGTTAAAGGAAATTAGGTGATGTTATGCTGATGCCTAAAAAGGTCAAATTCAGAAAAATGCAGAAAGGCAGGATGAATGGCAAAGCCTATAGGGGCTCTTCAATTTCATTTGGTGATTTCGGTTTAAAAGCTATTGAGCCAGGATGGCTTTCGAGTAGTCAAATCGAGGCAGCAAGGATTGCAATTACACGTCACGCAAAAAGGGGATGCAAGGTATGGATTAGGATTTTCCCCGATAAACCAATAACGAAAAAACCGGCAGAGACAAGGATGGGAAAGGGTAAAGGGGCCCCAGAATACTGGGTTGCAGTTGTGAAACCTGGCAGTATCCTCTATGAAATGTCAGGTGTTACAGAAGTGATCGCAAAAGAGGCTATGCGGCTCGCGTCTCATAAATTGCCTGTAGCTACAAAGTTTGTGAAAAGAGATGAGGAAGTTCTATGAAACCGGCTGAACTTAGGGCGATGACAGTGGATGAATTAATAAATAAGGAGCATGACCTTAGAAAAGAACTCTTTAATCTTAAATTCCAACAAGCTACTGGTGAGATAGAGAATCCTATGCGCATAAATACCGTGAAAAAGGATATAGCAAGGGTATTGACGATAAAAAGTGAAAAGTTAAAAGCGGGAAGGTAGAAATGGCGAAAAAGGTATACACGGGCAAAGTTGTCAGTGATAAGATGGATAAAACTGTAATAGTTGCTGTGACAACATTTTTCCAGCACCCTGTTTATAAGAAAACTGTAAAAAAGATTACAAAGTTTAAGGCACATGACGCGGAGAATAAATACCATGTAGGGGACACAGTAAAGATTATAGAAACAAGGCCTTTAAGCAAGGAGAAGAGGTGGGTAATAATAGACTAGTGGGTAATTGGAGTGATTGAAAATGATTCAGTTGAGGAGTATGCTCGAGGTTGCAGACAATTCAGGGGCCAAAAAAGCACAATGTATAAAGGTGCTCGGTGGTTTTCACAAGAGATATGCAAGACTCGGTGATATAGTTGTTGTCAGTATTAAAGAAGCATTACCTGATAGCAATGTTAAAAAGGGAACAGTGGCAAAAGCTGTCGTGGTGAGGACAAAGAAAGAGCACAGAAGACCTGACGGGTCTTATATACGCTTTGATCAGAATGCTGTTGTTCTTATAAATGTACAAGGCGAGCCGATTGGTACAAGGATATTCGGGCCTGTTGCAAGAGAGCTTAGATGGAAGGATTTTACAAAGATAATATCTTTAGCTCCAGAGGTTCTGTAGAGGAAATATGAGTTTAAGTATTAAGAAAAATGATACAGTTTTAATAATTACTGGGAAAGAAAAAGGGAAAAAAGGCAGGATACTGTCTTTTACACCATCTAAGGGAAGAGTTTTAGTTGAAAAGATAAATATGATAAAAAAACATATGAAGCCAAGCAGAAAGTATACACAGGGTGGCATTATCGAGAAAGAAGCCGCGATTCATATCTCAAATGTGATGTTAATTTGTCCAAAATGTAGTAAACCAACGGGCATCAGTAATACATTCTTACAGGATGGACGGAAAGTAAGGACATGTAAGAAATGCAGGGAGGTTATGGACGAATAGTTATGCCGAGACTCAAAGAAAAATACATCAAAGAAATTATTCCTCTTATGATAAAAGAGTTTTCATATAAAAATGTGATGCAGGTGCCCAAAATAGAAAAGATTATTCTTAATGTCGGGCTCGGTGAAGCAATACAAAACATAAAACTTCTCGATGCGGCACAGAAAGAACTATCCATAATAACTGGACAGAAAGCTGTTATTACAAAGGCAAAGAAATCAATAGCTTCCTTTAAATTAAGGAAAGGGGTTCCTATAGGTTGTAAGGTAACCCTGAGGGGTAATATAATGTATGAATTCCTTGACAGGTTTATAAGTCTTGCCCTGCCCAGGATTAGGGATTTTAGAGGTGTGCCGGGTAAGTCCTTTGACGGGAGGGGTAATTATTCTCTTGGTCTTAAAGAACAGTTCATATTCCCTGAGATAGATTATGACAAGGTTGAGATAGTTCACGGATTTGATGTCACAATCTGTACTTCTGCAAAGACGGATAAAGAAAGCAAGGCTCTCTTACTTAATTTAGGGATGCCATTTAGAAATTAGGATAATTTATATTTATCAGTTTAAAATAAAATTACAAACTGATGTGAATTAATTATGGAGTGATTGATGGCGAAAACTTGTATGATGGAGAAGGCTAAAAGGCCACCAAAGTTTAAAGTAAGGGCTCATAACAGGTGCAAACTGTGCGGAAGGCCAAGGGCCTATCTGCGTAAGTTCGGAATGTGCAGGATCTGTTTTAGGACACTTGCACTTGAGGGACAGATACCTGGGGTAATAAAGGCAAGCTGGTAGTTTATGACCTGTAGGGAGGAGAGTTATGCTAACTGATCCTATTGCGGATATGCTTACAAGAATAAGGAATGCTGTGCGTATAAAGGCAGAGAAAGTTGATATACCTATTTCAAAGGTTAAACTGGAGATTGCAAAGATATTGAAAGAAGAAGGCTTTATCAGGGCATATAAGATATTGAAGGATAGAAAACAGGGAATTCTGAGAGTGATCCCTAAATATTTAGATACTGAAAGTGTTATATCTGGATTAAGGAGGATAAGTAAGCCAGGGAGGAGAGTCTATGTGAATACGAAAGAGATCCCAAGAGTAATGGGTGGCCTTGGAATTGCAATCCTGACAACATCGAAAGGAATATTAAGTGATAAGGCTTGCCGGCGTGAAGGTGTTGGTGGAGAGATTATCTGTTATGTATGGTAAGGGAGACTGATTAAATATGTCAAGAATTGGTAAAAAGCCAGTAGAAATACCTGAAAACGTTACTGTGGATATAACGGCTGATAAAGTAAAAATCAAAGGACCTAAGGGAGAACTAAGCTGGAAATATCCGGACAGGATTAAGACTTCAATTAATGGCAGGAATATATTTTTAGAAAGACTGGGTGACTCAAAGGCTGAGAAGGCATTGCATGGTCTTTCTAGGAGCATCATCTCTAACATGGTTACAGGAGTTTCACAGGGTTATCAAAAAGTTCTTGAGATCGTTGGGGTTGGCTATAAAGCTCAGGTTTCGGGTAACAAACTTATGCTGGCTATCGGGTATTCCCATCCAGTTGAGTTCCAATTGCCGGAAGGTATTAAGGCATCACTTGATGCCAAACAGACTCAGATTGTACTAACAGGTGTTGACAAACAACTGCTTGGTCATGTAGCTGGTAGTCTGAAAGCAATAAGGTTCCCTGATGCATATAAAGGTAAAGGGATTAGGTATCAGGGTGAGAGGATTAAATTGAAGGCAGGTAAAGCAGGGAAAAAATAGTTAGTTTTTTATAGGAGGTTGTTTTTTGGCAGAGAGTAGGAAATCAGGTAAAAATAGACGTCATAAACGTATAAGGAAAAAAGTTTCCGGAAGTTCTGAAAGATTGCGGTTATCTGTTTATCGTAGCCTTAATCATATATATGCTCAAATCATAGATGACTTTAAAGGGGAAACTGTTGCAGCTGCATCTAGTCTTGATAAGGAAATTAAGAATCTAAAATCTCATAAAGGAAACAAAAAAACAGCAAAACTGGTAGGTGAACTTATAGCAAAACGGGCACTGGAAAAGGGGATAAAGAAGATTGTTTTTGACAGGAGCGGATATCTTTATCACGGTAGTGTCAAGGAATTAGCAGAGGCTGTTAGGGAAGTTGGGCTTGAGGGTTAGGAGGTTACGTGGGTAAGATTGATCCAGAAGGAATGAGTCTAAAAGATAAGGTAGTATATATAAACAGAGTAGCAAAAGTGGTTAAGGGTGGAAGAAGGTTTTCTTTTACAGCCCTTGTTGTTGTTGGAGATGGTGAGGGAACTGCTGGCATTGGAAAAGGAAAAGCGGTTGAGGTTCCAGAGGCAATTAGGAAGGCAATAGAACATGCTAAGAAAGCTCTCCTGAAATTCCCGATTAAAGACGGAACGATACCCCACAGGGTTATAGGTAGATTTGGATCGGGAATGGTAGTTATAAATCCTGCAGTGAAAGGCACAGGTATTATTGCAGGAGGTGCTGTCAGAGCACTACTGGAAGTTGCGGGTGTCCACAATGTTGTTGCAAAGTCTATCCGGAGCCATAATCCTTTCAATTCAGTGAAGGCAACCTTGAACGGTCTTGCAAGTCTTAAGGATCCTGACTCGATTTTGAAACTCAGAGGAAAAATTGAAGAAGAGCCTCAGGAGGTATAATGAAGTTGTGCGATTTAAAACCTGCTGAAGGAAGCAGGAAAAAAAGTAAAAGAGTAGGTCGTGGCGTAGGCTCAGGACATGGAAAAACTTCATGCAGAGGACATAAGGGGCAAAAAGCCCGCTCAGGGGGTACAAAGGGGCCTGGCTTTGAAGGCGGTCAGATGCCTTTACAGAGAAGACTTCCTAAAAGAGGATTTAAAAACCGCAATAAAATAGAATATGCGATAATAAATCTTAAAGATATTGACAGGATTGAAGGGTTGGATATTGTTACGCCTGAGATACTTATTGAAAAGCGCATTATAAAAGATTTAAAGGATGGTGTTAAGGTTCTTGGTGAAGGCGAAGTTCGAAGAGCCGTTACAATAAAAGCAGATGCGTTCAGTGCTTCTGCATTAGCTAAGATATCCGCGGCAGGCGGTAAGGCAGAAATAATATAGAATTCGAAAAAATTCAGTTAACCTTAAAGTTACATATATTGCTAGGACCTTGTTAAACTTATCATTGCAACTATATTCCGGAATGGATTTGTTAAAAATAATTTTGTCAATTAATTTCACTAAAACATTCCAGAAACTACTATGAAAGTTAAAATAAGATATAAAGGTATAAGATTTTTCAAAACATCTGGATCTTCTATTTGTAATATCCAGTGTAATTTAAAAATTTTTAATTTTTAATCAATGGGTGCTTTTTCAAGTTTTCAGAACATATTTAAAATCCCAGAGCTAAAAAGCAGGGTATTTTTTACTCTAGCACTCCTCGCTGTATACAGAGTAGGTGCTCATATACCCACGCCTGGTATTAACGGAGAAGCGTTGAGTGAGTTCCTTGCTAAAAGTGCAGCAGGAGCTCTTATGGGTTTTTTTGATATGTTTTCAGGTGGAGCACTATCAAGGGTCACTATTTTTGCCCTTGGTATAATGCCCTATATTAGTGCATCTATTATTCTTCAGCTTCTTACAGTAGTCATTCCAGCTATAGGCAAGCTGGCCAAGGAAGGAGAAGCTGGTAGAAAAAAGATTGTGCGTTATACAAGATACGGGACAGTTATTATTAGCGCGATCCAATCTTTTGGTATCGCAGCAGGTCTTGAAGGGATGCAGGGCGGGATATTTGTACAGAATCCTGGTTGGTCATTCAGGATAATGACAATGATAACACTTACATCAGGAACAGCCTTTATAATGTGGCTCGGAGAACAGATTACTGAGAGGGGAATAGGTAACGGCATATCACTTATCATTTTTGCCGGAATTGTTGCAAGATTCCCCGCAGCTGTAGTAAGTACAGTAAATCTGGTAAAGGCAGGAGCGATACCCATATTTCTTGTTATTTTTCTTGTTGCTATGATGGTAGCTATTGTTGGTGGGATAATATATATGGAGAGAGGACAAAGAAAGATTCCTGTTCAGTATGCAAAGAGAGTTGTTGGGCGAAAAGTATACGGAGGCCAATCAACACATCTGCCTTTGAAAATTAATACTTCAGGAGTCATACCGCCGATATTTGCCTCTTCAATAATAATGTTTCCTGCAACAGTGGCGGGTTTTATTGCAATACCCTGGGTACAAGCTTTTGCCAAACAGCTTTCTCCAGGTACAGTTCTTTATACAACGCTTTATGTTAGCATGATCTTCTTCTTTGCATATTTTTATACTGCTATTATATTTAATCCTGTTGATATTGCTGATAATCTGAAGAAATACGGGGGTTATATACCGGGTATCAGACCTGGACAAAAGACCTCCGAATATATTTATAAGGTTCTGTCAAGACTGACTTTCGTAGGTGGTATCTATCTTGCCATCGTATGTATAATTCCTGAAATTTTAATAACAAGATTCAATATTCCATTTTATTTTGGTGGGACTTCTCTTTTAATTGCGGTAGGTGTTGCTCTAGACACCGTTTCCCAGATAGAATCACACTTGATTACCCGTTCGTATGAGGGCTTTCTGAAAAAAGGCAGGCTAAAGGGCAGGAGAGGATAATATTCCCGAGATGGAAAATGGAAAGCACAAAGATGAAGATGCAGAATTTTCAGATATATGATTATTTTAAAATCTCAAGAAGAAATAGAGCGGATAGCAAAGTCATGCGATATTGTTGCTAGAGCACTTAATGCTGTAAGAGATATAGTAAGGCCAGGTATTGCAACCGAGGAGATAGAGAGTTTTGTTGATGCATATATAAGGTCAAATAATGCAATCCCTGCTTTTAAGGGATACAGGGGTTACCCTGCAAGTGTATGCACATCTGTTAATAATGAGGTTATTCACGGAATACCATCTGACAGGGTGTTGAAGGAAGGGGATATACTCAGTATAGACCTCGGTGTATATAAAGATGGTTTTTACGGAGATGCTGCTTATACATTTCCAGTGGGAAGAATACATTCAGATGCTGAAAGGTTGATCAAGATAACTGAAGAAGCACTTTACATAGGTATTGAAAAAGCAAGAATAGGTAATAGGGTCTCTGATATCTCACATTCAATTCAGAGACATGTTGAAACTAATGGGTTTTCTGTTGTAAGGGCTTTTGTAGGCCATGGTATAGGAAGTGAGTTGCATGAGGAACCACAAATCCCGAATTTTGGAGTACCCGGGAGAGGCCCAAGGCTTAGGGCTGGTATGACTTTAGCAATAGAACCTATGGTTAACCAAGGAGGATATGAGGTTTTAATAAGGGATGACGGATGGACGGCAGTAACAGTGGATGGTAAACTATCGGCACATTTTGAACATACTATCCTTGTTACTCTAGACAACCCAAGCATATTGACTAAAATTGATTAAAAAGATTAAAATCCAAGGCTAATGCCAAAAGAAGATAATATAGAAGTTGAAGGCACGGTTGTGGAGACACTCCCCAACGCAATGTTTAAAGTTGAACTTGAAAATGGTCAAATTGTACTTGCCTATGTATCAGGGAAAATGAGAATGCATTTTATAAAAATATTGCCAGGTGATAAAGTTACGGTGGAACTTTCACCATATGACCTGACTAAAGGAAGAATAACATATAGATTCAAATGAAAAGAGAGAAGGAGTGGATATGAAGGTTCGTTCTTCGGTTAGGCCTATATGTGCTAAGTGTAAATTGGTAAAAAGAAGAGGGATAATAAGGGTCATATGCAGTAACCCTAGGCATAAACAGAAACAGGGATGAGGAGAATAGATGGCAAGAATAGCAGGTGTTGATTTACCAAAAAATGAGCGTGTAGAGATAGGTTTGACTAGAGTATTTGGTATAGGCAGATCCCTTTCGCAGAAAATATTATCTGAAACAAACATCAACTTTAACACACGAGTAAAAGATCTTACTGATGAAGAGATTGTGAGAATAAGGGCTGTAATAGAAAGAGATTACAGGGTAGAAGGTGATCTTAGGCGTGATATATCTATGGGGATAAAAAGATTAACAGATATAGGAAGTTATAGAGGACTGAGACACCGTTTGGGGCTACCTTTAAGAGGTCAGAGAACAAAAACCAATGCAAGAACCCGTAAGGGGCCTAGAAAAGCTGTTATGGGCAAAAAGAAAGAGGCATAGTATAATGGCTCAAGGAAAGAAAAACATCAAGAAAGAGAAAAAGAATATTAATTATGGCGCAGCACATATTCAGGCTACTTTTAACAATACGATAGTAACCATAACTGACACAAACGGTGAAGTGATTACCTGGGCAAGTGCTGGCAACTTAGGGTTTAAAGGTTCGAGGAAAGGTACTCCTTATGCAGCACAGATAACAGCTGCTTCTGCAGCAAAGAAAGCAATGGATTTTGGGATGAAGCAGGTTGATATATTCGTAAAGGGGCCAGGGGCGGGTAGGGAATCTGCTATCAGGGCGCTCCAGGCAGCCGGTTTGGAGATTAATCTAATAAAAGATGTAACTCCGGTACCTCATAATGGGTGCAGACCTCCAAAGAGGAGGAGGGTGTAAATGGCAAGGTATACAGGTGCTTTATGCAGGATTTGCCGTAGAGAAGGAGAGAAACTTTTTCTTAAGGGTGATAGGTGTTATACAGATAAGTGTGCTGTTGATAGAAGAAAATATCCTCCGGGACAACATGGGCAGGGATACAGAAAACTATCTGACTACGGATTTCAACTCAGAGAAAAACAGAAGGTCAGGAAGATATATGGACTTCTTGAAAGGCAATTCAGAAGATATTTTTACGAAGCTGAGAGAAGGAAAGGCATTACAGGTGAAATACTCCTTCAACTGATTGAGAGACGTCTTGATAATATTGTATACCGTATGGGTTTTGCACCTAACAGGCGAAGAGCGAGGCAAATAATCAGTCATGGCCACATTCTTGTAAATAGTAAGAAAGTGAATCTTCCTTCATATACCGTAAAAGGAGGAGATTTAGTGAGCGTAAAGGAATCAAGCAGGGAAATGCCTGAAATAATTGAAAGTATATCAAAGGTTGAACATAGAGGAATACCTGCTTGGGTTGAGATCGACAGTGTAAACCTTATTGGTAAGGTTTTGCATATTCCGTCTCGTGATGAGATACAACTCCCTGTACAGGAACAACTCATAGTTGAACTCTATTCTAAATAAGAATAACTTTTTCTGGGTCGTTTTAATTAAGTATATTTATAATAAAATTTAATTCCAAATGCAAAGGACAAGAAGCTTACAAATTAATATCAACGTAATAACTGGAAGATTTGTTATTGGAATTTTATTTGAGGAGGCCTTATGGATTTAAAGAAGATAGGCTTTCAGCTCCCTGACACGGTTAAGTTTGATGAAGAAACTCTAAGCGATACGTACGGTAAACTAATAGCTGAGCCTTTGGAACGTGGTTTTGGTACTACTGTTGGGAATGCATTAAGGAGAATTTTGCTTTCTTCTATTGAAGGGGCAGCTGTAACAGCAGTCAGGATTCCTGGAGCTCTCCATGAGTTTTCTACAATAAAAGGTATCAAAGAAGATGTGATTGATGTAATACTGAACATAAAGAAAATAAGGTTCAAACTTTATTCGAATGGTAAGAAAATTGCAACAATAAAGGTAAATGGACCTAAGAGTGTTACAGGTTATGATATTCAAGAAGATGCATCTTTTGAGATTCTTAATCGTGAGCAGGTTATTGCAACCTTGGATAAGGATGCAAAGTTTGAGGCTGAGATGTATATCAGGAGAGGAAAGGGATATGTACCTGCTGAGTTAAATAAAGAGGAAGGCCTTCCTGTAGGTATGATTGCAGTTGATTCTGTCTTCACTCCTATTAAAAAGGTTAATTTTATTGTTGAGAAGGCAAGAGTTGGAAGGGCAACAGACTATGACAGACTTGTAATGGAAATATGGACAGACGGCAGCGTAACCCCTGAAAAGGCAATTTCGCAAGCTGCATCTATCATAATCGAACATATGGAATTGTTTGTACTAGAAGAAGAGGAAGAAGAAGAAGAGAGTGTTTCTGTAGAGGAAACAAGTTTAGTTCGTTCGGTCAGCGAGGACCCTATATTCAATAGTAATCTACTTAAAAGTGTAGAAGATCTTGAGCTTTCAGTAAGGTCATACAATTGTTTGAAAAATGCAAACATAAAGACTATTGCTGACCTCGTACAAAAAACTGAACAGGAAATGCTTAGAACGAAGAACTTTGGCCGTAAATCACTTAATGAGATAAAGGAAATACTGCAGGGGATGGGACTTCGCCTAGGCATGAGAGTTGACCTTGACGCTTTAAATAAAAATGTTGCATTACAAAGCGGAGGTGTTGGACAAGATGCGACACAGAATTGATGGCAGGGCATTCGGACGATCTGCAAATCAGAGGAAAGCTCTTTTGAGGGGATTGGTAACTTCTCTGTTCGAACACGAAAGAATAGAGACAACTGTTGCAAAAGCAAAAGAAGTAAGAAGAATTGCTGAAAGGATAATAACTCTTGGCATTAAGGGGGATTTACATTCAAAACGACTTGTACTTACATTTCTCCCCAACAGAGCTGTCATGTCGAAATTATTCAGTGAAATAGCGCCTAGGTTTTCAGGACGGAATGGTGGCTACTTGAGGATTATACAGACAAGAAATAGAGTGAATGACTCTGCACCAATGGCTGTGCTTGAATTTGTTGATTACGAAGACCTGAAGAAATCCAAGGAAGCAAAATCAGATAAAAAAAACAAGTGAAATCAACTTTGTAGTTTTATAAAGAAAAGAATAAACTCAAACCTCAAATGCGTCTTTGATATGTTCGATTTCCTTTTTACCACTATCCATATAAAATATACTTAGGACATCAAATCTTACAGGAAACTCTTTGCCCTGTCTTTTCAAATATAGTAAGGCTAATTTTTTTAATTTTTCTCTTTTTCTTTTGGTTACTGATTCGAAGGGATATCCAAAAGTGGCGTCTGTTCTGGTTTTTACTTCAACAAAAACTATAGTGTTGCCGTCTTTTGCAATAATATCAATTTCACCAACATGAGTTTTGTAGTTTCGCATAATTATTACATATCCTTTTTGTTTCAGGAATTTAACCGCTAGGTCTTCGCCTTTATTCCCAAGGGCTTTCATTCCCCTCAAGCCTCCTAAGTAACTTTGGGATCCCCTCTATATCTCTTATATCTTTCTGACACAGTATTTTAAAAAGTTCTCTGAATGAGGAAAACTCTTCCCAGTGTCCTTTGAGATTTTCAGTTAGGGTTTTGTTAAGGATGTTACCTTTTTTATCCCAGTCGAGAAGAATGATAACTTTTTGGAACCTCTCTTCAATATCAGCGCAAAAGTCATAGAGGCTTTTACCTCTGTGAAGTGTTATAATTTCACCGATAAATCCGAGCTTCCGCAAAGCTAATTCATCTTTTTTGCCTTCAACAATAACAGGAACTTTTTTATTTATTTCGTATAACGCTTCAATAACCAGCTTCAAGCGCTCAGCTCTCTCGATATCGCTTATTGAAGGAATATTTCTATGTGTTTTTATCATGTTTAATCTCTAAAATACAAGATAGAATTGTAAATTGCAAATTCATTTGCTGTTTGTGCAAAATGAATTTTTAAATTATGTGATAAGAGCATTTTTCGATGTTTAAAGTCTTATTTTTAAACCCTTTGTTAAGTTGACATTCATTAAAATTTAATATATGTTAAATTATGGCAGCTAAACTAGGTCAACTGCTCATAGGCTCTAATATTATCTCTGAAGATCAATTA
>MHEF01000052.1:4812-5021 GCA_001805125.1 Nitrospirae bacterium RBG_13_39_12 | reverse complement strand
CACATCTTCAAGAAGTTTTTTAGCATTTTTTAAACCGATTGGTTTGCCTTTATCATCAATGCCGATCATTAATTTCCCACCATCAGTATTCGCAAAAGCACTGATCACCTTAAGATATTCATCCCGCCAGTTGGATTTAAATTCCACGTTCTGGGATTCAACTGATTTTAAAGCCATATTTCCTTTCTCTCCCGTTATGACCTTTTCTC
>MHEF01000052.1:0-4791 GCA_001805125.1 Nitrospirae bacterium RBG_13_39_12 | reverse complement strand
CCCTCGTCCTGTAATCTTTGCCTCAACATCCGAACCGTGAGTTTAGGATAGGGTTGTCAACGGCAAGGGACATATTAATTAACCTCTATTCATCTAATAACCTTCACAAAGACATTTGTCTCAGTTTTAAAAGGTTCCGTAAATTTTTCATCATCAGCGATATTACGGTCAGTATCATAGATGACAAAAAGTATTCCCCTGCTATGGTTCAAATAAGGTTTAATGTCTGCTGAAATTTCATCGGCAATTTTACTCACATCCTTTTTTAGTTTCACCAATTTCATTTCAATGAATAGCTGCGTGCTATCCTGTGAAAAATCAGGGCGTCTACTAACAATCCCAAAACTAACTTGCGGAGCTTCTCGCTGGATATTCTGGCTAAACTCAGATAGTAGGGCCTGTGCAGCGTCTTGAACTTCTTTTTCTTTAGCTGGTTCCTTAGACTGAAATATTATTGGAAGTCTATTGGCAAACATCGTACCTATCTCATAAGCCACTTTTACAATAGGGAGTTTAAGATGATCTTGTCTGCCGATAAGACCAAGGATACTATTCTGCGATATCTTTCCAGTCATAAATTCGTTGAAATTTTCATTTTGTTTCTTTTTAATGGCTTCCAACACTTGGTCTGCATACCGTTGATGAAGTTCATAAATTACCTGAACAAATTTCTCAAAATCCTGTCCATTTAAATCCACACAGTCAAAAATCATTGGAAAATTTTCCACAAAGACTTCGATTGTCATATTTTTTATCTCAATACAATGTCGTATTAAATTCTCGGCATGGGTTCTATCAAAAAGTCCATCTATTGGATGTCTAAAAATATCTTTTAGATATTTTTCAGGAGGGTCTTGAGATTCTAAGTTCGCATAAACTGTTGCCAAGCGTCTATCAAGGCATTGAGTGCAAACGCCACAGTGTGGTTGTTGCTTTGTCATACTATGAGTTCGAGCACATGATACGGTCAGAGGGATAAGGGTTTCGAGCTTAATGTCTCGTAACCCGCTTACCACCTCAGCTTTCGTAAACGAAAATAGGGTATTCTTTATTTCAGGTAATCCTAAAGTCTTCATTAGCGCATTGTATCTTTGAATGAATTTTGGGTGAGTGGTTTTGGAAGCCATCGCACCTATCGTTTGAGCAGAAGGTGGAAGATTCATGCTTACAACGCCATTATCGCAAAGGTAAACATCTGAAACCTTCAATGCATGTGCTGCTGTAACGCCAAGAGAAGCATAGAGAAAAGAACGACTCCTTTGTGTTCGTTCTTTTCCTTCACTTCCCTTTCGACTTATTCGTACAGCCCAGTGAGGGAAAGTCCAAACTGTATGAGACTGACAGGTGTCTTTTATAGCTTGAACTATTGAACGTTGGCGAGAAACAATTTTATTTGTGCTGAGATGACTTATTAAAAGGGGTCTTTTCTTTTCCCCCACAGTTAGCAAGCCTGCTGAATATAATGAATCCAGTCCTCCAGAGAATAAAACAACTGAATCTGCTCCAATACCTTCATTTGCGGTCTTGAACAAATTAAGAAATGTCTGTCGAATCGGGTCTTGCCACTGTGAAAAGGTGAATTCAAAATAATCTTCGGTCAAGAATTCCAGAACGCTCTGCAAATGCCGCTTAACAGTTGGACCGTTCCAAATATTTGGCTTCAACACAGGAATTGCAAAGAGGAATTTCCTTTGCCAACTCTTACCCCATACATCAGCCTCTCCGCCTCTGCTCAAAGAGGTATCCGCAACATAGACATATGCCGCTATTCTTAAAAGGTCTTTCGATATATCGTCAAGTTTTCCAGCGAGATTATTGTAATAATCTTCTAATCCCAGATGCATATTAGCTTTCTCACTAAGATGAGATAAATATAAAGTCTCATCGGCTGTCATGCCTGATTCATGAACTTCTTCGCATAAGCATAATAATGAACTACTCATCTATTGACTACCAATCTCGCTCAACAACTTTTTTAATGCAAAGCTACTAAATCGCTTTATTTCATCATCCGTCAGCGTGCCTTCCCATTGATGTTTCGAATACCATCCACCGGAGAAGTCTTCAACTATCTTGCTGACATCCCAGCAGTAAGTTTTAAGCGCATTTTGAAATTCTATAACGTGATTAACATCGATGAAGGTTTTGTCACTACCAACATGCTCAGAAATAGTCCTATCGATTATAGACTGGAATATCCTTGTTATATAGGCACTAAACAATTCTCGAGCGATTTGTCCAAATTTGTTTCTTGATGAGTACTGTCTAAACGCACTCTTTACATCATCGATTGAACATCCAAAAAGTGTCTGGACATGCTGCTGAACAGTTTTCGCTAATGTTTCCTGAAAAGATGTAGCGGCTATTGTATTGAGATAAGAACTTCCTTCCGTTTCACGGATGCTTTGTTTCAGCGATTCCGAAATGCGCCCTAATGCAACCATGCCAGATTCTTCGGTGTCGATTTGAATACCCATAGACGCCAGAGCATTGCTAAAATCCTCAATCGTTGATGCATGGACAAGTTGAATAAGATGCCTTAGAGTAAAAAAGAGACTTTTCTGATTGTCGTCTTCAAGAAGACCATTTCTGGCAGCCTTAGATATGGAAACAGCTATATTGTTGACATCTGCAGACGATGAAGATAATAGTTCGCAGACTTGGTTCCAGTTTCTTCTCTTGGGTAACCTTCCTAATCTGATATGCCCCATATTAACCTTCCTAACTGCAATCTTCTGAAGTTATTATTTTAGTTCCCTTACCACCATAACCTCATTCCCTCTATGATCAATTACCTTGACGGCGATACGTTTCTCTTTGCCGAGCTTGAAGGGAAGGGATTGGGTGCTGGTAAGGAGTTCAAACTTGTCTTCATCGATAGATGCTTTTAATGCTCTCTTTAACCTATCCCATGCGCTTGAATCGGGGAAGAATGCTTGAGAGATGCAGAAAGCCCGTTTATCATAATCTGTATCTATAAACCATGCCGCAATCCTATCTCCATTATCTGAATATACTTCTCCGGTCAATGGGTCATAAATGTCAACGCCTTTGAGGATTATTTGATATTCGATATCACCGGAAAATCCTCCCTTGCCCCCCTTTGCTAAAGTGGGGGATTTAAGAGGGGTAATCTCAATATCTGGTTCACCGAACACGGTAAAGAGCTGGCTTGATGCTGTTGTCTTTAGTAAGTCACCAACAAGAACATCTGGTCTGATATGGGAATAAAAGACTTTTACCTTTGGGTGTTTAACATCCATTGCAGATGAGTCAAAGGCAAAACCACAGAAAATGATCCCATCATATCCATTGATATGTGCCTCACGGATACCATCCTCTACCTGTCGTAATGTAACAGGTCCATGTGGAGGTCCGAATGAAACAGCTATTTTCTTTAATCCGTTCTTTTCAATAGGTTCACCTTCAGCATGGATGAATCCTCCGCTGACTGGTATGAAATTCTCAAATTTCATCCTTTTATTTCCTGGGAAAGTTACACCATCCTTGCGGAGGAGTTCTATAAGAGTATTAATATGGTTGACGGCATCAACAGTAATCCCCCCTTGCCCCCCTTTAGCAAAGGGGGGTTGGGGGGATTTGTCCTGCTCAGTAATTGCTTCAGCCTCAGCCTCATAACTCACATTATCAAAATCCTGTCCATAAAGCTGTGGAATTCCTTCTACTGTGAATGGACCTGATACTCTCACCTTCTTCCTGTCTATCTCAGACTTGTCAAAAAGTGTTTCCTTGGCAGGTGGTTCATTTTGAGCTATGGATTTAAGTGTAATATGAGGGACTTCTTCATAGATAAACCCTCCCTTGACACCCATCTCTTCATCGGAGAGTTTGTAGTAGGGGAAAACCGTTGTCATCAATCTTTGGCGTGCAAGGGTAAGTGCTACTCTGGACGTGTCACAGGTTATCCATCGCCTACCCCATTGTTCAGCTACGTAAGCAGTTGTTCCACTTCCGCATGTCGGGTCAAGAACTAAATCCCCTGGGTCTGTAGTCATGAGGATACAACGTTGAATGGGAATTTCTGATGTCTGCACAACATATGTTTTATCCTGAGGTCCAACAGTATCATTCCATGGATTTGTAATTTTTGTTATAGGAAAGTCATCATGGTAAAGTATGTAATTTAATAAATTGCCTTTAGGTTGAACACGCCCCGCTTCAACCAAATTATCCATCTTAGGTTTTTCGATCCCCCATCCATTCAGAGGAGGCTGATATACTCTACCTTGAAATTCGTAGGGGTATTTATTTTTTATGTTTTCACCAATTGGTGAGGGATGTTTAAGCCTATAAATCCTTGCTCCTTTAGGTAACGTCTCATGTCCTTCAAGTTCATCTTTTGTCATTTCTCGTCTTGAGCCATTAGGCAATTCAATCCATTTCCAGTCTTGTAGTCCTCTGACATCATACTCTTTAAATAAGTCTCGATACTTCATGCTTTCTTTGTCTTTTGCATACCAAATAATGTGGTCGTTCATCTGCTCCAATGTCTTTGACCCTAACGGCATAGTCTTTTTTCTAAAGCTAATTTGTGAAACAAAGTTCTTAGCTCCGAAAATTTCATCAAAGATATTTCTCACAAAATGAACATTTTCATCCCCAATCTGAACAAAAATACTCCCTGAATCCGTCAGAAGGTCACGGCTTAGAAGTAATCTATCCCTCAGATATGAAAGATACGAATGAATTCCCAGTTGCCATGTATCACGATAAGCCTTAATCTGTTCAGGCTCGCGCACCATGAATTCATCCGAATCCTTCACGTCCCTC
>MHEF01000051.1:1017-6136 GCA_001805125.1 Nitrospirae bacterium RBG_13_39_12 | reverse complement strand
TATCAGCAAAAAAATCCGCTCAAATACTATGCCCTGCCTTTCTTATTTGAATTTGTGAGTAATGTACACTGAGGTATCGAAAAATAAATTTTTTCACAACGTCTGCATTATTGAATTGCATTATTTAGGTTAATTGAAAGGAGAATTATGGCACGTCGTGAACTGCCTATTCCGCATCACTATAAACCGGATAAGGTTGGTGAGATCTGGAAGGTTTCCTATCAGGAACGGGCTCAGGAAGCTGAAAACTGGGCAAAGCAAAATAACTTAAAACCGTCTGCCAATGACAGGTTCAAAGTCTGTTTAGTGGCTGTAGATATACAGAATGCTTTTTGTATCCCTAAATTTGAGCTATACGTAGGCGGACGCTCAGGCACAGGGGCAATTGATGACAATCAAAGGCTTTGCGAATTTGTTTATCGCAATACTGATGTTATCACACAGATTTGTCCAACAATGGATACCCATCAGGCAGTGCAGATTTTCCATAGCATCTTTTTAGTCAATGATAAGGGAGAGCATCCCTCACCTTTCACACTCATCTCTGAAAAAGATGTGAAAGAAGGCAAATGGAAGTTTAACCCTGCCCTTTGTCATAGTCTTAATATCACTGAAGATTTCGGACAGTTATACCTTCAACACTATACCAAAAAGCTAAAGGAAAGCGGTAAGTATGACCTCACTATATGGCCTTACCATGCCATGTTAGGGGGAATAGGTCATGCACTGGTCGCATCTGTTGAAGAAGCCATCTTCTTTCATGGAATAGTCAGGTATAATCAACCTGATTTTCATGTAAAAGGAGATAAACCCCTCACAGAACATTACTCTGTTCTTGGTCCGGAGGTATTAGAGGGTCCAGAGGGAAGGTCAATTGCCCAAAAGAGCGACAAATTTTTCAAAAAACTTTTAGAGTTTGATGCTGTCATTATCGCTGGACAGGCAAAAAGTCACTGTGTTGCATGGACGATCGATGACCTTTTAGAGAACATTTTTGCCCGGGATAGGCAGTTGGTCGAAAAGGTATATCTCCTTGAAGACTGTACATCTCCTGTTGTTGTTCCAGGGGTTATAGACTATACAGACCATGCAAACGCTGCATTCCAGAGATTTGCTGACGCAGGTATGCATGTAATAAAGTCCACAGACCCAATAGAAAGTTGGCCAGGTATTAATCTGCAAAAATAATTACTCCCCTTTTCATATTTAGTGAATAGCTTGAATATAATCATTTCCGCTTCCATGACAGCTGGATACAGTATTTTCGCTCATTCTCGTCCCAATAAGATCGGGACTGCGAGGCTTTTGCCTCTTGATATTAGTATATTCTCATGGACTATCAGCAAAAGAACCCGCTTAAATACTATATCCAGCTGTTTATTACATTTAAAAAAATGAATTCGAAAATAGATGTTTCCATCTCAAATCTCCACATTGCAGAAAGAAGAATCATGTGCTAATCTATATAGCATAAATATACTCTTATGAATTCTTAATTAGGTCTGGCCTCAAGGGTCTGACCTTAGGTGCCATGAACCCTCCTAAAAAGAAGGTGCATGTTTTCATTGTCTCGGACGCAACAGGGATTACGGCTGAGATGGTGATAAGTGCAGTCCTGGTGCAATTCAAAGAAATAGAACCTGTCTTTAAGAGATTCCCCTATATCAAAACAAAAGAACAAATCAAGGCAATTCTATCACAGGCTGAGGCAGTACAAGGCATCGTCATTTACTCCCTCATCTCACAGGAACTCAGGGCATGGGTTCGTAGAGAAAAACGTAAAATAGATATTTATACCATAGATATTCTTGGCCCTCTGCTTGAGCGATTAGAAAAAATCTGGAACCTGAACCCTATCCTGAACCCAGGACTGTTCAGAGGCATTGGAGAGGAATCATTCCGGCTTGCTGAATCAATTGATTTTACTCTGAGGCATGATGACGGACAGGGTGTTGAGACAATGGATAAGGCAGATCTTGTCATTCTTGGTGTTTCAAGAACCTCTAAGACACCCACCAGCCTTTACCTATCCTGTAACAATAATTTGAAAGTTGCCAATCTTCCTATTATCTTGGATATAAAACCACCGGATAAGGTCTTTACACTAAAAACTCAAACGGTAGGATTCATCATCTCACCTGAGAGATTAGCCTTTATCAGACAGAAAAGGCTTAAATATGCAGAATCCATAGATTACACAGACATTACACAAATTAAAAAGGAATTGGAATACAGCCATCAGATATTTAACCGGATAAAAGGACTGCAGTTAATAGATGTAACAAATAGCTCCATAGAGGAGCTTGCCAATAAGATTATCGAGGGCAGACCAGAAACTGTGAATCTTAAAGAGATTCATAAAACCGTTAGTATTCAAGAAAGACGATAAGGGAAGGGGGTAATTTTTATTATGAAAGACCGGGATATTGTGCTGTGGTTTAAAGACTTAACCAAAGAAGACATTCCCGTTGTCGGCGGTAAATGCGCCAATCTCGGGGAACTGTTAGGACGGATTGGCGTACCAGTGCCTGATGGGTTTGCCATATCATCTCATGCATATAAGGTTTTTCTGGAACAAACAAAGACGGACAAGAAAATAAAAGCCCTAATTTCTGACATGAATATATCTGATATGAAATCCCTGCAAAATGTCTCAGAGAAAATCAGGAAGAAGATTGAAGGCCTGTCAATGCCAAAAGAGATGGAAAAGGAAATTCTGAACGCATACAAGAAACTTTGCAAGCATGCCGGAAAAAAGAATGTTGCTGTTGCTGTTCGTTCTTCTGCCACAGCCGAGGATTTACCAGGGGCAAGCTTCGCAGGTCAGCAGGATACTTTTCTGAATGTAACTCAGAAAAATCTTTTAAGCAGTATTAAAAAGTGCTGGAGCTCGCTTTTTACCCCGAGAGCCATCGTCTATAGGAAAGAAAAAGGATTTTCACACAGTGAAGTACTCATCAGTGTAGCTGTTCAGGAATTGATTTCCTCCCATTCTTCTGGTGTCATGTTTACCCTGGAACCAGTGAGCGGCGCTAAAGATAAAATTGTTATCAATGCTTCCTGGGGGCTGGGTGAAGCCATTGTAGGTGGTCAGGTAACACCTGATGAATACGTAGTAGAAAAAGGCACTTTCAAAATTTTGGGAAAAAACATTGTTAAGAAAAAACGACAGATTGTATCAGATGTAAAGGGAGGCACAAAGTGGCTAACAGTACCCAAAGAAATGCAAGATCGACCAGCACTAAATGATGAAGATATTATTCGCCTTGCACAATATGGTGTGCAGATAGAAAATCATTATGGGGTTCCACAGGACATTGAATGGGCTGTGGAAGAGAGAGGAAAAGTCTTTATTCTTCAGGCCAGGCCTGAGACAGTCCACGGCATGAAGGAAAAAGTAAAGGGCGAAGAAAGGAAGGACATTATGGAACAAGAGATACTCGTAAGAGGCATAGGAGTAAGTCCTGGTCGAAGCTCAGGCCGGGTAAAGATAATATTAGATGCTAAGAACATATCGAGTTTTAAACAAGGAGAAGTATTAGTTACGGGGATGACCACACCTGACTGGGTTCCAGTCATGAAGATTGCCTCGGCAATTGTGACAAACCTGGGTGGCAAGACATGTCACGCTGCTATTGTAAGCCGTGAACTCGGGGTCCCATGTGTTGTGGGAACCGAAAATGCCACAAAGGTATTGAAAGACAGAGAACCAGTAACAGTTGATGGACAGCGTGGTCTCATCTTTAAAGGGGCTGCTGTGGAGCGAGAGGAAGTCAAAGCAACAGTGGTACCTTTAGATCTGTCGGGTCAGGTAATAACAGCAACCAAGGTCTACGTAAATCTTTCTATTCCAGAAATTGCTAAAAAGGTAGCTCAGGAAACGAATGCCGATGGCGTTGGCCTATTAAGGGCTGAACACCTGATGCTTAGTATTGGAAAACACCCGAGGCTCCTCATAGAAGAAGGCGGAGATAAAGTAATGATAGATACCTTTTCACGCGGTGTCGAGCAGGTAGCAGAGGCTTTCTTTCCACGTCCTGTAGTTTATCGATTTCTTGATTTTAAGCCCGACGAATTTCTCGAATTGCCTGGTGGTGAAAAGTATGAAAGAGAACATGTGGGCCCTAACCCGATGATTGGTTATCGGGGAGAGTACAGATACACGAAGGAAGATGACATCTTCAGGCTCGAACTGAAAGCGATCAGGCAGGCAAGGGAAAAAATGGGGTTCACCAATATATGGGTTATGGTTCCCTTTGTCAGAACCCTCGAGGTTTTTCAGAAGACGGTCAAGATCATGCAAGAGGAAGGGTTAGACCACAGGACTGATCGCAACTTTCAACTATGGATCATGGTGGAAGTTCCCAGCGCTGTTTTTATGATTGAAGAATTCTGCAAGGAAGGAATAGACGGTGTGAGTTTTGGGACCAATGATTTGACTATGCTTGTACTTGGCGTAGACCGAAATGACACATCTGTACAAGAAATTTATGATGAGAGGAATCTTGGAGTCCTGAGGGCCATAGCATACACTATTGCTGTATGTAAGAAACACGGGGTGACCACATCTATCTGTGGACAGGCTCCCAGCGTGTATCCGGATTATCTTGAGTTCATGATTCGTTGCGGCTGCACCTCGATCTCAGTGAATCCTGACACAGTTGTGTCAGCAAGGAGAAGTATAGCCATGACAGAACAAAAGATTCTAATGGAAAAGGCATTGGGTCTATCATGCAAACCCAGAATATCAAAAGTCCCCATGGATGAAATATTTTTCTGGAGGCATGTAGAAGATTGAAAAACTTACAACAACACACAGGGCATCAAGAATCTTCTCATTTTATTCGTCATACCTGCCCTTCTTGTCATTCCCGCGAAAGCGGGAATCCAGGGGGACAAACTCCCCAAAAAAAGATACTGGATTCCGCATCAAGTGCGGAATGACACAAAATGGATGGATTCACATGAATAAAAATCATGCAAGATTAAACAGTACCTATCGGTATAAAGGTCTGGTGAATTATATCGCAGACAGATATGGCAGTGCAGTAGAGATTGGAATCGGCCAATTCCCTGATGTTGCTTTTGCTCTGCTTGACAAAGGAGTAAGAGTTACTGC
>MHEF01000051.1:0-909 GCA_001805125.1 Nitrospirae bacterium RBG_13_39_12 | reverse complement strand
TTTATCTGGTTGGCGAAGGAACCGGGGAGACGATCAGCAGGATTGCCAGAGCATCTCTTGTACAGTTTAATCGTGAAAATGTTGAGGTAAAGACATTTTTTCTGGTCAAAGATAAGAAATATGTCTCGCGTATTACCAAACAGGCAGCAGAGGATGAAGCATTGGTAGCTTTCAGTATAGTCGAGCCAGTTCTGAGGGATTTCTTAATCCGGGAGGCCGAGCGCCAAGGGACAAAAGCAATTGACGTCATCGGTGATTTCATCGTGCAACTCTCCCTCTTTCTGGGAGAAAAACCGATGGCTATTCCCGGGCGGCAATACATCCTTGACGAAGACTACTTCCGGCGGATTGAGGCGATCAACTTTACTGTCAAACATGATGACGGAAAGTTTCCCCAGAGTCTGAAACTTGCAGACCTCATTCTCATAGGTCTTTCCCGAACTGGCAAAACCCCCCTTTCTACTTATCTTGCCAACCAGGGTTGGAAGGTAGCAAATGTACCTATTCATCCAGATATGATCCCGCCAGAAGAGCTTTTTCAGGTTGATTCACGCAAGGTCTTTGGATTGATCATAAGTGTCGAGAGTCTTGTAAAACTCAGAGAAGCAAGACTGAAGCAATTAGGACTCGAGCCTTATGCCAAATATGCGGACCCTGTGAAGGTAGCAGACGAGATCGAATGGAGCAAAGAATTCTTTAAAAAGTATTCCCGATGGCGGGTCCTTGATATCTCCAATAGAGCCATTGAAGAAGCAGCAGCAAGCATAATTAATGCTTACCGCACCGGCAAAAAGCCAACGTAGATAGGCCGTTTCAAACTCACTGATATCAACAATTGAACAGAAAATCTGGATTCCGCATCAAGTGCGGAATGACTCATAGAGGATATTCTAAGGCTTGTAATATTTC
>MHEF01000050.1:45481-45623 GCA_001805125.1 Nitrospirae bacterium RBG_13_39_12 | reverse complement strand
GCTGGGTTTTCAAAGGCGGGACGTGCCTCAGAAAGTGCTATTTTGAAACATACCGTTTTTCTGAGGATCTGGATTTCACAGTTTTGCAATCTGATCATCAAGATGAGCGCTTCTTAATCGATGTGTTCAAGGAGATTGCAGG
>MHEF01000050.1:40441-45465 GCA_001805125.1 Nitrospirae bacterium RBG_13_39_12 | reverse complement strand
TCAGGCATTGAAATACCACGTGACCTGATCCGATTCGATGTTTATACTAATCCCCGCGACAAGATATCAGTCCAAGGGCGGATTGGATATCGGGGGCCTCTGAGTCCACGCGGTGACCTGCCCCGCATAAAGCTGGATTTGACAGATGATGAAATCTTAGTCTTGGAACCTGCCAGCCGCGAAGTACACCATCCTTATTCTGACAGGCCAGATGGTGGCATTCAAGTCCAAAGCTATTGCTTCGAAGAGGTCTTTGCTGAAAAGATCAGGGCATTGGCAGAGCGTCTGAGACCACGGGACCTTTATGACGTTGTGCATCTTTACCGACATAACAGTGCAAAACATGACCGTGCCATTATTTTGAGCACTCTTGAAAAGAAATGTGCGTTCAAAGGGATATCTGTCCCGACAATGAATGTACTTGAGAGCAAACCAGAGCGTGCTGAGTTAGAGACTGAATGGGAAAACATGCTGGGGCATCAGGTTCCTGTATTGCCACCATTTGAACAGTTCTGACAGGAGTTGCCGGAGATATTCGAATGGTTATATCGTGCAGTTGAAAAGGCTGCGCCAGCAGCCATGCCTGTTGGGAGACAAGTTGTTGATAATGCTTGGCACCCACCGGCAATGGCAACTGCATGGCGCACTTCAATACCGCTTGAAGTAATCCGATATGCTGCTGCAAACCGCCTGTGTGTAAGGTTAAATTATGTGGATGCTGATGGGAATTGGAAGCAGCCCCTTATTGAGCCTTATTCATTGCGCCGCACGCGCGATGGGAATTTATTGCTCTATGCTGTAAAACATGAAACACAACAAGATAGGTCATACAGAGTTGACCGGATGCGTAGCGCAGAAGTTACAAAAACACCTTTTAAACCAAAGTATGCCATTGAAATGACTCCTTCAGGCCCAATATCGGCTATGCCTATTCCGAAGAGAACAAGAGAATTTGGGATCGCAGAGACGAGAACCAAATCAACTTCAAGAAGACCGAGGGGAGTAACTTCAAGCTATGGACCTAAATATGTTTTCCAATGCAGTTTCTGTGGCAAAAGATTTACTCATAAAACAAATGATCCGAAAATCAACAAGCATAAAGACAAATACGGGAATCCCTGCCCTGGCCGCACAGGGTTTTATGTAACTACGAAATATTAGGTTTGATAATATCCTTCCCTAAAGAGCATTCTTAAAGGAGCATAAGCCTCGGCTGATCCATCGGGAAAAGCACAAGATTGGTTTTGACATTTGCTTTAAACAGGCTATTGCGTAACTGGATTTTTCTTAATGCGATCAAAGAGTATTTCTTAAATTGAATTTAAATCTTTCCTCTGCCAGGGGATGCAGATGCCGGGTATGGGAATGGAAGTATTGATGCAGGGATTGCTATCCTTGTTGATAAAAGGCTTGCTGAATGGGTAAAGACTTATGTGAACATTGGCTTTATTCTCCCCGGGAATCTGAAGGGACATGAAGAAGTGAAACTGAGAGACTGCATATACGGTGGGACAGCAATTGAAGCTTCTGTATGGAAAGATATAAGCCTCCTCGGCCAGTTATTTATTCAGGGTTCACCTTTTCCAAAAACAGACATTTCATCAGTTGACAGGACAGTAGTACTTCTCTTTTTCGGGGGAAGATATTATTCGGGTAATAACAGCTTTGAGCTTTCTTTTACAGAAGACCCGAATACTTCCGGAGCACCTGACTTTACTCTGAACTTTTCATTTTAAAAAAGTTCTAAGATTAACTGCTTAATCGGAAAAGAGAAGGAACCATCTTCTCTCTCATTCTCGTCCCGATAAATCGGAACCGCGAGGTAAATTCTTTCTTCGAAAGAATTTAAAATCCGCTCAAAGACAGTTCCCTCCCTTGTTATACAACATTAAGGTTAATTTATGATTTGAGACTTGCAAGCTTTTATGTCTGTAAGCTATTATGCATATCATGAAGAAGAGAAAAAAACTTAGACCGGACTGGGACGAGTACTTTATAGGCATTGCAAAAGCAGTTGCAACAAGAGCTACATGCCTCAGGAGAAAATACGGTGCAGTTATTACAAAAGACAAACTTATTGTAAGTACCGGGTATAATGGTGCGCCGGCTGGTATGAAGGATTGTCTTGAGGTTGGTAAGTGTACAAGAAGAGAGCTCCAGATTCCTCATGGTGAAAGATATGAACTTTGTCACAGCGTTCATGCTGAGGCAAATGCGATTATTCGTGCGTCTGTTGATGAATTAAGAGGTTCAACAATTTACGTTTCAGGGGTTGATGATAGAAACAGAGAATGCAATTCCGAGCCGTGTATGATGTGTAAGAGGATGATGCTCAACTCAAGGATATCAAAAGTTGTCTTTTCAGATGGGGAAAAGGGATTTGTGATTGTTGACCCGAAGAAATGGCTTAAGAAAAGAGTTTAGAGATAAAACCCATTTGCCGGCGAGTCGGCATAAGGGAGATAAAATCACCCCCCTTAAGTCCCCCCTTACCAAGGGGGGACTTAAGGGGGGTATCGAGGAGCATACAATGAAAACTGTTCTGGTAACAGGATGTGCTGGATTTATCGGTTGGAAAGTCTCTGAGAAATTACTTGAACAGAATTTTAACGTTGTAGGGATTGATAACCTTAATGATTACTATGACCCAAGGTTAAAAAAATGGAGACTTAATCAGATTGAAGTCAAAAGCCGGAAGTCAGGAGTCAAAAATGGTGCAGTATTTGTTTTTCACCAATATGAATTGGGTGATTTTAATCAGATAAAAAGTGTTTTTTCAAAACACAAAATCGATGCTGTAATCAATCTTGCTGCAAGAGCGGGCGTGAGAGCGTCTGTAGAAAACCCATGGGTTTATTTGGATACCAATGTGAAAGGTACTTTGAATCTTCTTGAATGTTGCAAAGAATTTGGTGTCAATAAGTTTATTTTAGCTTCCACTTCAAGCCTGTATGGTCTTAATGATATGCCTTTCAAAGAGAAAGACAGGACTGATTTCCCTTTAGCGCCTTATTCAGCAACGAAAAAGGGAGCTGAAGTTCTCTGTTACAGCTACCATTATCTAAATGGAATTGATATAACTGTTCCGAGATATTTTACGGTCTACGGTCCTGGAGGAAGGCCAGACATGAGCATATTTATATTTATAAAAAATATAGATAACGGAATACCTATAACCGTGTTTGGAGATGGCAAACAGCAGAGAGATTTTTCTTATATAGATGATATAGCTGACGGGACATTAAAATGCCTTCAGCCTGTTGGATATGAAATATTAAATTTTGGTAGTGATAAACCTGTGGAGTTAATGTATGTAATAGGTCTAATCGAGGATGCACTCGGCAAGAAAGCTGTTATAGAGTTTTTACCACGTCATCCTGCTGATGTGTTTGCAACATGGGCATATATCGAAAAGTCTAAAGAAAGATTGAACTGGTCTCCGAAAATTACAATAGAAGAGGGTATCAAGAAAACCATTAAATGGTATATGGAGAACAGAGAATTCATAAATAGCCTTAAAAGTTCATAGCAAGTATCCCGCTATACTTCCTTAGCTACTTTAAAAGCTGTTGTTAACCGCTTAAAATTAAACCCTGAATAGGAAATTTCATTTCAGATGTTCAAGGGCTTTCAGGATGTCAGAACCTGTAAACTTATCTTTTTTACCTTCATTGGATATTATACAGGTAGGAGTTGCATTAATCGTGTCTTCCTTTAAGTAATTACTAAAATTATCAAATATTCTTTTGGTATTGAAGGGCTTAAAATTCATACCTTTATTTTTAATAAAAATTTCCAGTTTTTCAATATCAGTTATCTTTCCATCAGCTGCTTCAAATAAAATAGACCTTGCTCGAATGGCGCGATTGAACTTCTTGTCCTTATTCAAAATATAAAGAAAATAGTTAGCATATAAAGTGGTTTGCGGATGAACAGGCGTATCAATAAAGGAAATATTTATAATATTTTTTTTGACTAATTCAGTAATTACAGGTTCTAATTTTGGTTCCAGTTCCTTGCAGGGTTTGCAGAAATAATCTGTGTATAGCCGTACCGTGATTTTGCCATCACCAAATGAAGAAAAGGGAGGTTCCTCTGCATAAACAGGTGTAGCTGAGCCTTTTAAAAAAATTGAGAACAGAATAAAACCGAGAACTAAAGAAATGGCTATAAAAGTCTTTTTGGATTTTTCGAAGTTCAACAAAAAAAGGACAATAATAACAGCAGCAAACAACAGACAGTATGCACAATATATACTATTATTCACTTGAAAATGTAGAAGTTGTAACTCTGCACCTGTTCCAAAGGAAACCAGAAGAAGAAAAATACTCTCCCATTTTATGAGAGAAAACAGGGATAATATTAGCATATAAAATATTCCTAAATGGTTGAGATTTAAACCTAAAATAGATCCGTGTAAATATTCACATGAATCCCTGCAGATACTATATAGTAAGGCTATAGAAATACCAAATATACAAAAAAAAATGTTAACCCAGCGCTTTTTGTATGTCAATATTCACCTCATGATAAAAAGAAAAAGATTGATCTCTTGCGATCTGCATATAAAACTTAAACTTTTTGTTAATCAATAATGATGCTTATATACTGTAAGGCACAAAGGGCTATTTATTACCGAGCTAACAGGTTTATAAAAGTGTCAGCATAGCCACTCTATATTTTATTTGATATATGATAACATCATTAAAGATAAATAATTTAACCTCCTTGAGGCTTCATTGAAGCCATCTTTTAAGTAAATCTTTTGCCCCTTCTTTATCAAGTGGCTGGTTTCCTGACCCACACTGGGGATCCTGTACACAGGAAGGACACCCTTCATAGCAGGGGCATTCATCAATGATTTTTAATGTTGCTGCAAGCCAATTTTCAATAACCTCTGTTGCCCTTTTTGTAAGTCCGATCCCGCCTTCGTATCCATCATAAATAAATATAGCCGGCTGTTTAAATCCTGGATAAAAAGTATAACTCAATCCGCCTATATCTCCCCTATCACAGAGCGCAAA
>MHEF01000050.1:33143-40433 GCA_001805125.1 Nitrospirae bacterium RBG_13_39_12 | reverse complement strand
CGCATGCAATGGCGCTGTGTTCAACAGCATGGAGAGATCCAGCGAGATCAAAACCTTTTGATTCAAGAAAGGATTGTGTTGCGTGGTCTATCTTAATCCAAAGGCCTTCAGTCTCAAAAGTATATTCAGGTATATCCAGTGTATGTCTTGAAATCCTGACCCTGTCAAATATTCTTTTTTTCTCATAACCTGTTATCCTTTGTGTTGTTTTAATAAACCCCCAGTATACTGAAAAAGTCCTGTAATTCTTAATTTCGAGTTCTTTTATTATTTCTGTTTCTTCTTTGCTGAATGGCTGTGTGTAATAATTTACATCGACCTCCCTGCAAATTGCCTTTTTATTTTCAAGATCAAGTTCTGTAATCTGATACTGTTTTCCTCTGTGGAGATAAATTGCACCCGGGAATGCATCCCTGAAAGCCTTCATGCCGCTTAATTCACCGATCAGCCTGCCAGAATCATTAACGATGTCAAATAGCTCACCGATTGTCCTAATACCAACATCCATGTGTCGGATCTTTTTGTTCGAAAACCATATATCGCCTTTTTTGCCGGGATTTAAAATTCTTTCTTTTACAAGATCATCTATCAAAGGCATAAGTTTTTTTACATCATAGACGTTATCATCTGCTCTTAGGTAAACCTCAGAAGAAGCACAGGGAATATGCTTTTTAAGAATGTTTGTGTTAGAAGGATCTATAACTGCTGCCTCATGGCTTTTTTCAAAAAATGAATCAGGATGGCGCATGAAATACTGATCGAGCGCATCCTGAATGGCTATCATAAAAATTACTGATTCCTGTCCCTGCCTGCCTACACGGCCTGCACGTTGCCATGTGCTTGCAATAGAGCCTGGATATCCACACAATATGCAGCAGTCGAGTCCTCCTATATCAACTCCGAGTTCAAGTGCACTGGTTGATATAACACCAAGAAGCTCTCCGCTGAATAACCTCTGTTCTATCTCGCGTCTCTCTTTTGGCAAAAAACCAGCCCGATATGGACTTATTTTACCCTCCAGCCATGGCGCATTATTTATGGTCCATGTATATATAAGTTCTGTTATCTTTCTTGCTTTGGTAAAGACAATTGTTCTCAGTCCTGCATCAAGGCATTTTATGAAAAGCCTTGTTGATTCTGTATATGGGCTTTCTATCGGGTTTATAAAAATAAAATGTTTACCCGCACCCGGTGCCCCGCTCTGAGCCACGACCTTGAAAGGTAATCCAATAAGTTCCTCTGCAAGTTGAGATGGGTTAGCTATAGTTGCAGAGGCTGCGATAAATTGAGGATTGGACCCCCAGTATTCACAAATTCTCCTCAGCCTCCTAATAACATGTGCAACATTTGAACCGAATACCCCCCTATAGGTATGTATCTCGTCGATAACCACAAACCTTAAGTTCCTGAAAAAAGTCTCCCACTTTTTATGAAATGGGTTTAATGCAAGATGAAGCATGTCCGGGTTTGTAAAGATTACATTAGGGATTGCCTCTCGTATCTTTTTTCTCCTGTAAATAGTGGTATCTCCATCGTAAACTTCTCCAAAATTCAAAAGTGACTTTCCCCTCTTTTGGGGAGCTCTGTTAATACCTTTATGAGCATCGTACAGTTCATTGAGGGTTTTTACTTGATCCTGTTCTAGCCCTTTCAATGGGAATATATAAAGCGCTCTTAACTCAGGATTTTCATTGATGGAGTCAAGGACTGGTATATTGTATATAAGGCTCTTGCCGCTTGCGGTGGGAGTCATGATGACAACATTTTCTCCCTGCCTTATCAAATTAATTGCATCAACCTGATGATTGTAAAAATGCTCTATTCCTTGCTCTTTTAGTATTTCTCTGAGTTTATTAAATAAAATAAGTTCTGAATAGCGGGCCTTTACAGGAGGGATGTATTTATATCCTGCAATCCGGAGTTTAGATATTCTGTCAGTTTTTAAAGATTCTATAAAGTTAAATATTGACATATATAAAGGTCTTATATAGAATTTTACTATGAGAGACAAGATATTGCTCGTTGAAGATTCTAAAACTATTCAGCAGTTATACAGGAATAAACTGACATTAGAACAGTATCAGGTGATTACAGCAGATAACGGGATGGAAGCTATCAAGATACTTTCACAGGAGAAACCTGACATTATTCTGCTTGATCTTATGATGCCTGTTATGGACGGATATAAAGTACTTCAGGTTATAAAAACAGACCCGAAACTCTCGGGCATACCAGTATTGGTATTTTCTGCTAAAGGTCAGCCAGAGGAAGTCGAGAAAGCCTTAAACCTAGGCGCTTCAGGTTATATCGTAAAAGCAACCACCAAACCAAATGAGGTTGTCGAGCAGATAAGAAAGGCCCTCAGCCAAAAACCAAAAGTCCATGAGATAACACGATATTTAATAGAAATAAGGGAAAATGCCTACGATGCTAAAAAGCTTGCATCGGACTACAACATGGACGAACTGAGATGCCAGAAATGTCAGGCTCCCATGCTACTTGAATTGATACCTGATTTTTCACATGAAACACCATGGTTTAGCGGGAGATTCTTCTGTCCTAGGTGTCAGACTTAATACTTGATAGAAGACTGTTCACTAGTTTAAGCAACTCTTGCGACATTATTGGTTTTGTAAGATAGGCATTTGCACCAATAGCAAGTGCCTTTTTTTTATCTTCTTCTGCACCTTCTGTTGTGATCATTATTATGGGGATATTTTTATAATGAACATTTCCCCTTACAAGGCTTACTAGTTTAAGTCCATCCATAACAGGCATATTTATATCGGCTAGTATAATATCTATCTTCTCAGAAGATAATTTTTTGAATGCATCAACACCATCAGTTGCCTCAATAACCCTGGATTCAGGGATCCTCTTCACAGTAAAACTGATTAGCTGTCTCATAGTTGGAGAGTCTTCTACTATAAGGATATTAGGCATCTATAACTTCTCTATAATGATTCATTTCCTATTTTCCTGTTCTATCCTTCAGGAGATCAAGGAAACTCTGTATAGTTGTTAGCTTCCTCTCGGACTGTGTATATAGCTTTGAAGAAAATATTGCAGTTGCTGCATGCCCTGCGAGCAGATTGAAAAGCTCGTAATCCACATTGGAAAACTCAGTTTTCTGTACAAAGAGTGAATAGATCGAGATAACACCTATAACATGTTCTTTTATCTTAAGTGGTATACATACAATAGGGTTTGTAGCGTCAGTCTCTGATGCGTATGCTGTGGTTTCCGAAAAATAACTCTCAGCTTCTTTTGCTACTTTTCCTATAGTGCCTTCTCCTATTTTCACCTTGGGTATTTCATCGAGAGATAAACCTTCTGTAGCTACGGGTATCAATTCATTTGTCTTTTCATCCATAAGCATCACTGCAAACTTCTCAGCGCCTATCAGATTAATAACTATCTCAAGGACTATTCGTAGAACGTCATTAAAATCAAGGGTTGAATGAAGCTGATAGCTGGCTACATATAGATTTGCAAGGTTGTTGTTCTCAGTTTCAATCTCTACATATTTTGAGGCAAAATCCTTGTTTTCTTCTTCAACCTTCCTATACCTCTCTAAAAGAGATTTTAGCTCTTCATCCAGCATTCTTAACCTGTCTTCGTAAAGCCTGATCCTTTCCTCATTTCCGGACTTCTGTAAAGCTTCTTCGAGTTGTGCGAGCCTGAACCTGAGCTTTTCGTTCTCCTTGATCAGATCCTTTGTAAACTCTTCTCCCTTTTTGAATATCTGTAAAAACTCGTCTGCTTTCTTTGCTAAACTTGAATTTTTTTCCATTAAACCTCCAACTACTCTTTTCCTCCAACTAATTTTATTAACTCAACAGGTATCTCAGAGATAGGCAAGACCCTGCCAGCAGCGCCTGCTTTTATTACCCCTGAGGGCATACCGAAGACAACAGCAGTATCTTCTGATTCTGCTATAGTATACCCTCCTCTGTTTTTAATTTCTACCATCCCTTCTAACCCATCACCACCCATGCCCGTGAGAACGATACCCATAATCGTTGGGCCGTAAACTTCTGCAGCCGAGTACATTAACATATTAACAGATGGTATATATTTATCTGTATTTTTAGGTTCCTTAATAGTGGCAAGTACCTTTTGTCCGCGTTTTTTTAAAAGCATATGGAAACCACCTGGGCATATAAGAACTTTGCCTTTCTCTACCTCATCACCTTCCTTTGCTTCTTTTATATGTAACTTTGAAATTCCGTTAAGCCTGTCTGCAAATGACGAAGTGAACCCCTTAGGCATATGCTGGCTTATTACAATACCAGCAGGAAAAGTGGATGGAAGACTTGTTAGGATTATCTTAAGTGCAGCAGGTCCACCTGTTGATGAACCGATAGCTATGGCTTCTATATTATTGTAACCTGGCTTTTCTATAGATGTATGTCTTCTTTTCTCATCAAGAAGTTCAAGGTTTTTACTCAGCTTATCCATGCGTAAATCTTTTATCCCTTTAACCTTACTGAGTAAGTCCTTCTGCATAGTATAGAATTCTGATGAAGCTGTCCTCGGAGGTTTTGTTATGAAATCGGCTGCACCGAGTTCAAGGGCCTTAAAAACACTCTTTGAATCAGAATGAGAACTGACAATAATTACTGGTGTTGGCTTATTTTTCATCAGCCATCTAAGGAAACTGAAACCATCCATCTCAGGCATCTCGAGGTCTAAAGTTATAAGGTCGGGCATGAACTTAAGGGTTTTTGCCATTGCATCTACTCCATCAGTCGAAATACCTACAATATCAATACCTGAATCTTGCTGGAGCATTTTTCTTATAGCCTGCCTGCTGTATGCAGAGTCATCAACAATTAGAACTCTGATATTAGACATCTTTAACTGCACCTTTTTTTATAGGTTTTTGATAAACCATGTCGTGCTTGAAATGTTTCAGCGTGAAGGCGGTTGATATGTTTATAAGTGATTCAGAATGGCCTAACAGCAAATAACCACCGTCAATCAGCCTTTTGAAAAAGATATCTATGACTTGTTTCCTAGACTGCAAATCAAAGTAGATTAACACATTCCTGCAGAATATTATATCCATTGTGCCTACTAATTTTACTTTGAAAGGATCTAGAAGATTCAAATGGCTGAAATTCACATGCTGTTTTACATTATCTGATATCCTGAAGTGACTGTCTTGTTCCTTAAAATATTTATTAAGAAAATAATCATCAGTTGTCCTGAATGAGTTTTTTCTGTAGACGCCGCTTCTTGCAGTTTTGAGAACCCTCTGATTTATATCACTTCCAAAAATCTCTATGTTCCAGTCTTTAAAGTATTCTTTCTCGAGCACCAGCATGGCAATAGTATAAGGCTCCTCTCCAGATGAACAGCCCGCAGACCATATTTTAAGCCGCTTCTTATCTTTATTGGTATCCTTGAGTTCAGGTAATATTTCTTCGCTGAAAGTCTTAAGCTGGCTCTGTTCCCTGAAGAAATATGTCTCGTTAACAGTTAGTATGTCTATTATCGATGCAAGTTCTTCTTCCCGGTTTCTGTCGTAAAGCAGGTGCCTGTAATAATCCCTAAAGCTGCTGAAGTGATGATTCCTTATCGTTCTTGAAAGTCTTTTTTCGAGGAGGTATCTTGAATCGTCATCAAAATATATTCCACAGTAATTCCTTATCAGGTCCCTTATAAGCCTGAATACATCTTCAGGCAGATGTATTAGCTCTTCATTTTCAAACACCGAGCCCCTCTTGAACCGCTTTTTTTACTATAGGGTCTTCCTCAGTGTCCAGGAGTTCTTCAAGTTTTTTTCTTGTGGTTGCTTTTGCTATTTTAATTAGGACTTCGACAGCAGCCATTCTAGTAGCCCAGTCGTCATCTTTCAGAAAAGGCAACAGTTCTTCCTCAACATTATCAAAAGAAGAAAGTGCCTTTATTGCTGTTCTGATAATCTCTTTGTCTTCCGAGGAAAGTATCTGGAGTAAGGCGGCCCTTGCTTTCTCCCCCCCTATTTTGCTGAGGGATTCTATTGCTGTTGTTACAACAAAACCGTTTTTGTCGGATAAGATTCTTATAAGTGGACCAACAGCCCTGGCATCTTTAAGAATACCAAGGGCTTTTGATGCGGCAACCCTAACATAGTCATCAGAATCAGACAGGAGAAGATGCAGGGCATCAAAGGTGCCGCTGCCTCCTATATAGCCAAGACTTAAGGCTGATAAAGCCCTGATATCAGGTTCCTCATCTGTTAGTGCAAGGATGAGAAAACTGATTGACTCTTCTGTTTTTAGATTAGAAAAAGCCTTAATAACAGCTTTCCTCACTTCTATATCGCTATCCTTAAGAGCGAATCCCAAGGCTGGCACTGCCTCTGCTGCACCTATTTCCCCGAGCAATAAAGCTGCATTCTTCCTTAATGCGGGATTTGTATCTTCGAGTATGCCTGTTAATTCAGCAACAGAAAGGCCTGATCTCAGATTAGAAAGTGCATTTACTGCAGCTTCCTGAACATCTTCATACGGATCTGACAAAAGTTTTTTTATGGGTTTTACAGCCTTTATGTCACCAATTTTTGAGATTGCTATGGCAGCAAGGGAGCGGATGTGTCCGTCCTCGTCTTCAAGAAGTTTCTCGAAAGTAGTGTAATAAACGGGGGAGATAATTCTGCCGGCAACCTCGCATATGAAACGTTTCTGGTAAAGGCTTTCTGTATCAAAAAGCTTCAGCAGAGATTCAGGTCTGTCCTTTCCTATAAAGACAAGTGCCTTGGTAACATCTTCTTTGAAATTTTCGTCTTGTGATATCTCGAGGAGTGGATTATATGCCCTCTCATCCTTCATCAGACCCAGGATGAGTATGGCAGATATCCTAACATCGGTTTTTTGTGACCATGCGTGTGTGATAAGTATATCCAGAACATTATCGCCAATGAGCCTTTTTATCTCACCTGTTATGAATTCCTCGCTGACACCTTTACGGTAAAATCTCTCTATAGCCCGAAGGGCTTCTTCCTGAATAATTTTTGAAGGATCCATTAAAAAAGGTACTATATGTTTAAGTGTCTCGGGGTCTGCAATCAGACTCAATGCTTTTATAGACGGTTCCCTGAGCGTTTTCTTGTCCAATGCCTTTATTAGAGATGGGATTGCCTTTCTGTCACCAACCCTGCCGAGCGCATCAGCAGCAGGATAGGCCGTCCATATGTCACCACTATCTAGTATCTCTATTAGTGCATTTACTACTGAAGATTCGCCAATTTTGCCGATATGTTCTATAGCTGTAGCCCGTACGTTTTCATCATCATCTTTTAGT
>MHEF01000050.1:21657-33087 GCA_001805125.1 Nitrospirae bacterium RBG_13_39_12 | reverse complement strand
AATGAATTTCCTTACATCCCTGTTAGGTGTGTTAAAAGTTTCAATTAAAAAAGGCGTTGCTTTCTTATTTAGCCTTACAAGTGCTTCTATTGCAGAATTCCTTGCGCCTGCATTATCGTCGCGATAAAGGAGATTTATTAAACCATTTATATATTTCTCAACTGGATATTCTTCAAGTAGAATATCTGTTGCTGTATTCCTGACCCTCCAGCTGATGTCTTCCATGGAGCTCAAAAGTAGATTTATATAAATTTCGTCTGGCCTGCCCCTGAGACTATCGAGAGCCTCCTTCCTGACTTCAGTATCTTCGTCTTTAAGTAGGCTTCTTAGATCCTGCATCTTCATTATAAATCCCTTCTGACTCTTGCAATATTATCTTCTCTTCCGAGGTTAGGAGATCATCTATATTGAGAAGGATTATTATTCTGTCGTCTTTCTTTCCCAGACCGGAAAGATACTTTCTCTTTAATCCTTTAAATATAGAAGGTGGACTTATTACTTCCTCAGAGGTAAAGGAGATTATCTCTTTTATTCCATCTACGAGAAGACCAATTTTTTCATTATCACACTTTACTATTATTATGCGTTCGTTTTTTGAGGGGGATTGAAAGCCGAACCGCTTTCTTAGGTCAAGAAGCGGTATTATTTCCCCTCTGACGTTTATAACACCGGATAGAAAATCAGGGAGCTCCGGTAACGAATATGTCTTTTGTGTTTTAAGTATTTCAACAACCCGTTTAATTTCTACTCCGAAAACTTCTTCGCCTATCCTGAAAACAGCAAACTTTATCACTTTGTCTCCTTTTACATTATCATTTACCCTCTTGAATCAGGTAAACCTTGAAGTACGTTTGAAGACTCTATTAACGTCTGTGCTTTTAAATCAAACCTAACCTTGACATCATAAACCTTACATTGGAATATTCAGAATCAGATGCCTCTGCAAAAGATGTATAACGTCTATATATAGAACCGAGAATTTTGGAACCTTCAGCTGTTGAGTCTGTAATTTCCATAAGCGCTTTCTTTATAGTATTTCTATCGCGTTCAGACAATATATTACTTGCGCATATACTGAAGCCGGGCAAATCCTCAGAGAATTTAATGAACTTGATTCCCTTATCCTTTGCCTTATGCGCTACGCTTTCTGTTACACCGCCAGCGTCAAAGTTACCTGAAAGAACAGCTTTTAATACGTTCTCGTGAGGACCAAGATACTCATAATAAAGTAAATCTTTCAAATCTATCCCGGCGTCAAGAAGCATAGTCCTGGGTGCTATATAGTTGGATAAAGAGTGTGGATCTCCAAAGGCAAATTTGTGTCCCCTGATGTCTTCAATAGAACTGATTTTACTGTCGCTTTTTGCTATTATTATAGATTGGTAACTTGTTTTCCCTTCTGTCATAGCCTTTACAAGGACTTCGACCCCATACTTTTTGTTTGCTTCTATATAACTTGTTGGTGTCATAAAACAGAGTTGTGTTAATCCGAGACTTAAATCTCTTAAAGCACCCTCATAATCTGATACCGCCTTCAGTTCGACCTTTTTACCGAGTTTTTTGCTCAGATATTCAGCTAGCGGGCTGAATTTTTTTACCAGCTCGACAGGTGATTCACCGATGGGCTCAATCCCAAACCCTATAACATCTTTAGCTGCGCTTTTTGATATGGTATCCTCTGAAAGTTTAATTCCTTTCATTTCTTCCTTTAAAAGCTCAGTGTTTCTGAATAAACCCTTTAGTGAACGATTAATCTCGAATACAATGTTCATATTAGTTTTTGGTATGTCCTTTATATCCTCGATAGATCTTAATATCTGGTTTGAACCTGATTTCTGCTCGTTAGTAGCCTTGGCTATCTTCTGGATTTTCTCCGCTACTTGCTCCATGGCCTCAGATATATGTTTGGTGTTTAGTAATTGCTCGCCGGCGGCAGTTCTGACGCGATTAGCGACGTCCCTCATTTTCTCCGTAGCCTGTGTTATAAGGAGGGCTCCTTTGCTTTGTTCCGACGTAGCCTTTGCAACTTGAGATACCATATTTTTTACTTTGTCCATAGAGTCGGTAACAAGCCTTGTTGCTCTTGCTTGTTCTGCTGTTGAACGCTCAATAGAGAAAGACATCTCAGCTGATTGTTTAGAACTTTCCATTATTTTTCTCAGAGCTTCTCCCGCATCGCTGGCGACCTTTAATCCGTCATCTACAGATTTTAATCCGTCATCCATCGCATGGATTGCATCTTTTACCTCTTTTTGCACAGCCTGAATGAGATCAACTATCTCTTGTGTTGAAAAAGAGGTCCTCTCCGCCAGGTCTTTTATTTCGTCAGCAACAACTGAAAACCCCTTGCCGTGCTCTCCTGCCTGTGCAGCCAGTATTGCTGCATTAAGTGCCAGTAACGTTGTCTGGTCAGTTATTTCGTCAATGACGTTTAGGATTTTACCTATCTCGTTTGATCTGACACCAAGTTTCATTAATAAATTAGCTGTTCTTTCGACAGATGATTTGATTTTCTGCATCCCATCAATTGTTTTTTCTACTGATGCTATCCCGAAAGTAGACGCATCGTTTTTGACCTTCTCTGAGAGCATTGCAGAATCTTTTGAACTCTGCTCCACTTCCTTGATAGAAGACGAAATTTCTTCTGCAGCAGCAAGAGTTTCCTCTGTGGCGGCAGAAAGATCTTCTGTTTTAAAGGCTACTTCCTTTATTGTTGTAGAGAGTTCTTCTATGGAAACTGATGTAGAGTCAACTGCACTCGAGAGGTCCTGAGCATTATCAGCAACATTACCAATGCTTGCAACCATCTCTTCCATTGAAGCGGATGTCTCTTCTGTTGAGGCTGCAACGCGCTCTGTGCTACTTGATATCTCCGCTGCAGCTGAATTCATTTGCTCAACAGAACTTGCTATGCTGGCTATCGCTTCTGATTCAAGCTTTGTTCCTTCTGAAACTTTCTTGAACTCAACCTCAACTTTTGCAACAACTTCAGAAACCCGTTTAGAGCCGTTATTAACTCTGTTAAGAATACTTCCCAGAGATCGAACAGACGCATTTATAGCTTTGCTCAGCCTGCCTATTTCATCGCTTGTCTTTATATCCAGAGTGAAAGTAAGATCTCCGTCTGCCAAGGATTTAGCGGCTTTTTCGATAGATCTGATCGGCTTTATTACAATACTCCTTAAGATAATCCAGAAAAGAAAAGTCCCTGCTGATATGCCCAATATCGAGATGATTGTAGTCCACAAAATAAAGTTCATACTCTTACCATAAATCTCTTCTAGAGATACCCCGACCTTAACAGCACCTAATATCTTATTTTCCCGGGCATGACATCCCTGGCAATAAGTAGCATTGTCAAGCTTCTTATAAAAGATTTGAGATTTCTTGGACTTGATTGATATTGAGGCTTGCTTAGCGATTATCTCCTTCATTACTGATGCCTCGGTTGCTTCAGCCCCTGGCATAAATGCTTCTCTGCCCTCTGTATTTAATATCTTAATATCCTCAATACCTTTTACTGTCTTGAGTCCTTTGACGATTTCTTTTGACAGTGCTGCCTTTTTATCAACCGATTCATGCATCGCCCTTGTTATGTCAATTGCAACTATCGTGGCTGTTGCATCCAGATTTTCTTCAGCAGTGGAATAAAGATATTCTCTAACAAAATATGATAAGATGCCGGCCCACAAGATGCCCAAGATTAATAGCGCTATAACGAAGATCATGTACTTCAGTTCAAGTTTTTCTTTTATTTTTATCATGGTACCTCCGCTTTATTGCCCGTTAATATTAATAGCTTCTTCCGTGTTTATTATAGAAATAAAACGTTTGTCTATTATGACTATCCCTTCGATAAATTTTAGTTCTGTCTCTGTAAGGTGGGAAGGCGGAGGCAGTATTTCAGTTTTTGAAATATCAGCGACACCCACAACACTGTCTACTATTAAACCGATTGGACCCTTGGAACCTTTTATTATCAGCATCTTTACCTTACGATCAATATCTGTGGGAATATCTTTAAGGGAGAGTCTGGTTTTTAGATCTATCACAGGGATAACCTTTCCCCTGAGTGAGGTTACACCCAGGACATAGTTCGGCATCTTTGGAACCATTGTTATTACCTGATATCTCCTTATTTCCTCAAGTTGAGAGACTTTAAAAGCAAATTCTTCTTTTAAAAGATTGAAAATAAGTATCTCGATAACATTGTCTGTCTCTTCTTCTTCAAACTTGCCTTCTGTAGTTTTTACCTTTGCTGTCTCTTTATTGCCTTTGACAGGCTCGGTTTTAACCTTGTCCCCCTCTCCTGAATTAACCACATGAGCATTATCATCCTCTGCTGTTATCTGCTCAGATTTATTTTTAGCAGGTTTTAAAACATTAGTTTTATGCTCTTCAGATGTTTTACCGTTGGCTGAGGACTGCTGACTGTTGGTTTCTTTCTCTTTAAGTTTTTTCCTAATTTTCGCGATATCCATTCAATCCGAGCTCCCTCGCTGCGTCATTAATAAGGAATTCATCTATAACAGGCTGTTCTTGCCCGAATCCATCAAGAAGGGCAGATGTGGCAAGACTGTTTATTACTCTCGGTATCCCGCCTGAGTATTGATAAAGTTTTTTCAGGGCTCCGTCTGTAAACAGAGTTCCTTCCTTGCCTGATACTCTTAACCTGTGCTCAACGTAACCTTTTATTTCTGCTTCATTTAAGGGTCCCAGGTGGTAGAAAAGTCCTATCCTCTGTCTTAATGGCAGATAAACCTTGTGGTTTAATCTCCTTCTCAAATCTGTTTGCCCGACAAGTATAAGGCTGAGGAGATTTGCATAATCAAGCTGAAAATTTGTAAGAAGACGTATCTCTTCGAAGGTGTCTTTGTTAGGTATGAGGTGCGCCTCGTCTATTATAATTACCGGGGATATCCCGGCTTCATAGTCTTCATAGACCTTTTCGAAAATTGCATCAAGCAGGTTATCCTTGAAGTTGTGAGGGACATTTATATTAAAACGCTTTGCGATTGTCCTTAGAAATTGGGCTGGCGTAAGCCGGGGATTTATTATGACTATTAGTCTGTACCTCTCATCGAGGGAATCCATTAGTGCCCTGGTGAGTGTGGTCTTGCCGCTGCCGACCTCTCCCGTGAGCAAAGTTAACTCCCTCTCCTCAATTGCATATTGCAGCCTCGCCAGCGCTTCCTCGTGGTTCCTGCTTAAAAAAAGGAATTTAGGGTCAGGTGTTTTTGAAAATGGTTTCTTATCTAGCCCATAAAATTCCTCAAACATATGATATCCCTTCCTGCTTTATTAAAGATTTTTCTATAATGGATTCGATATCAAGTACAAGGATAACTTCATGTTTCCCAATCTCTGCTGCACCTGCAAACCCGTATGACCCTTTAAAGTAATCGCCCAGCGACTTTATGACTATTTCATGGTGCCCCAGAAACTCATCGACGAGGAGCCCCAGTTTTCTCTTGCCAAACCCTACAACAGCAGCGAATGATTTATCGCTTTGTGATGTTTCAAGTTGGAATATTTTACCGAGGCTTATTATCGGGAGCATTTCACCCCTTAAATAATATACATCTTTCCATTCTATAGTCTGAATATCTTTATGCTCTATCTCAACGGTCTCTGATATGGCTGTCAGCGGTAATGCGAATTTTGCTTTATCAACACGTGCAATAAGAGCCTTAATTATTGCAAGGGTGATTGGCAGTGTAAGTGTAAACGTCGTCCCTTCATTTTTTTTTGTGTATGTTTCTGTAAAACCGCCTAATGCGGAAAGTTTTTCCTTGACGACATCCATCCCGACACCCCTTCCTGAAATTTCGTCTACAGAATCCTTTGTGCTGAAACCAGGGGTGAAGATCAGGCTAATAATCTCATTTTCATCAAGGTCGACTCCGGGTTCAATCAGTCCCTTTTGCATTGCTTTCTTCCTGATCTTTTCTATATCTATACCCTTGCCATCATCTGTCACTTCAATTACAACATGACTTCCTTTCTGGAATGCCTTTAGAACAATACTGCCATTTCCTTTTTTGCCTTTCGAAGTTCTCTCTTCTGATGGCTCTATCCCGTGGTCGATCGAATTCCTAACTAAGTGCATAAGCGGGTCGACTATGTCTTCAGCAAGAGATTTATCAATCTCGGTGTCCTCGCCGTACAACAAAAGGTCTATATCCTTTCCTACCTCGCGGGAATAACGCCTGATTACCTGTGCAAGTCTCGAAAATATCTGGCCTATGGGGACCATCCTGATCGCAAGGACTTCATCCTGTAACTCAGACAGTTTTCTTTCTAATGTCAGAGAAATTTTATGGACGTCACGTATAAATGGAGAATATCGGTGTAGGTCGGACATCTCTAATCCGATCCGTTTAACAGCGTCTTTTGCAAGAGATAGTTCATTTATTGTGTTCAGAATCCTGTCAAGTTTATCTATATCAACCCTGACATTGGTTGTTGCACTTTTTATGGATTGCTCTTCTTTTTTCTTTGGCTGAGGCCCTTTGGGCTTTGATTGAACAAGTACTTCTATATCATTCCCCAGTTCTTCCTTCAGCACATTTAGTTGGTTAAAGCTTGCAAACATAAGATTAAACCCTATAGAACCTTCTGGTGTGTCTGCGGATGTAGGCAGAGTGGATATGAGTTCCCCTTCTGATTTTATTTTTTTTGTTATTTCTTCAAGTGATGTATCAAAAGTGGAAAGTTCAAAGAACGCCTTTAGGAGATATATGCTTTTCCCATCTTTTATGTTCGATTTTAGCCTGTGCTCCTCGTACTCTGATAGGACCTTTGATATAGATTCGTCTATGAGACCTTTGATGTTTGGTCCGCTGACACTCTCTTTTAATGATGATCTGAAAGACTTTATTTCATCTATATAAATTGTTAGATCTAGTTCATTATCTTCCTTAACTCCTTCAACAGCAGACCTGAGGATGTCCAGATTCTTGAAAAGGAAATTTACTATATTTTCGTTCACATCTATCTTTCCGAGTCTTATATCGTCTAATAGCGATTCGAGGGAGTGGCTGAGGTTTGTTATGCCCTGGTTTCCAAAAAGACCTGAAAGTCCTTTCAGTGTATGCATTGCACGAAAAAGGGCATTAATTGTATCTGGATTCAATGCAGTCTGATAAGTATCTTGGATCTCGAGTATAAGTTGCTGGGACTCGAAAAGGAGGTCCTCTGATTCTGCTATAAATTCCTTCTTAGATGCTTTCATGCATTATAGCCTGTTTTATGACTTCCTGAAGTTCATATGCCTTGAATGGCTTAGTAATATATGCCATTGCACCCAATGCCATGCCTCTTTTCTTATCCTCCTCACTTCTCTCTGTGCTAACTATAATTAAAGGTATATGGCTGTATTTTGGATTATTCTTCATGAAGTTTATCAACTCAAGACCATTTATGTCCGGCATATTTATATCAGTTATGACAAGATCAAATTCCTGTGTAGGCAGGAGTTTCAAGGCTTCAAAACCGGAATTAGCTTCGACTGTATTGAAATCCCCCATCTCTTGTATGACAGCTCTGATGAGTGCTCTGGTTGTTGATGAGTCTTCAACAATAAGGATAAATTTGATTAATTTATTATTCTGCATCTTTTAGTATATTCTAACAGATTTTTGTTTAATGCAACACTACAGCAACTAATCTTTTTTCTGTTAGCATGATAGCCTTTAAAATATAGTTAAAAAAGACAAAAGTTGCTACAATTTTGTCTTTTTTTCCATTTCCTGCAGCCTTAACTGAAGCAACGATTTTTCAAGAGCAAGCCCTGCTTGGTCTATGAATATCTCAAGGCCTTCTGTCTCTGATATCTTTTCTCCGGTTGTCAGGTTATCACAATAAAGAAGTGCGACAACCCTGCCTTCAGCAATTATAGGGAAAAGAGCAATCTCGTTAGGCCATCCCCCACCGATTTCGCTTATCATCTCCTCTGTTACCGAATCTTTTCCCATGTTCCCTTTATAAGGTCGTTTTTCAGTAATTATCTTGCTAAGGAAATGACTTTCCTGTATGAGCAGTATAATCTCTCTTATCTTATCATCAGGCTTTTCGATCTCAAGCCCAAACTGGCCTAGCCCCACGATTTCTTGTTCTCCGACCATAAAGAGAATCCCTCTTTGGAATATATCACTTGCAAATCTGAGTATGAGCAGGGTTATCTCCGATGCTGAGTTCGGAAACCTCAATTCCTGTGTGAGAGCCCTAAGAGATGAGATGTCTTTCCTTTCCTTCGGGCGTTGCGTTTCCCAGTCCTCTTCTGCTTCTCCTTCCTCTTTTTTTAGTCCGGCCAGATCTTTTGTAGAAATGTATGTGTGCTGTGAAGACTCGTCATATACACGTGCACCTTCTACCAAAAGGTATTCGGGACTCATTCCTTTGGAAAGTTCCCAGCCGAGGTCAGGTACATCAACCTTCCCGCTCGGGGCTGTGTCATCGAGTTCGAACTGAAAGTCACCGTCCTGCCAGAGCAGTAGCTGGTACACAACTTTCTCTATCCTCTTTCTGGTAATTTTTTCGAGGGAGCCCCTGCTAACAGAGCCGAGTTCGTGCAGTATCTCTGGAATGGATTTTTCGGGTAGCTTTTTTTTAACTTCTGATGCTAAACGGAAGAATGTATCTTTTATTATCCCGGCATCCAGGATGTCTTCGCCAAGAGTCCTGTCGATGTCGTCTGTCTCTGCCCTTATCACAAGGCCGTCTTTAAAAACAACCAGTGCTTTTCCATGGCTGCCCTTTAAAATGAGTGTGCCTGTTTTTTTGCCTATGCTGAGTATCTGAAAAATATCGGAGAGAGCAAGGTCTTCAAGCCTTCCTGCAAGACTCATTTGGAATCGAACCCCTTAAGAATTATGAACACAACCGCAGGGTCAAAATAAAACCTCTTTCTGTCTTCATGAGAAGACAAATAAATTAAAAGGTTATAGAGTTTAAACTGAATTTTCTGATACATTACTATAACTTAAATCGAGTATATCAGGTAAAATTAAGGCGTGTCAACGAAATATACCCGGCAAGAAAACCATGACTGAAAGGCAGCACAATTGCTGTATCAGATGGAGAAATCCATCTAAGCTTTGGATTTCGAATCATTTAAGAATTAGATTTACCCGAATAATGCAGATGTTGAGAAGAAATTAATTTTTCGATACCTTAGTGTACCTTTAACTAATGTATAACGAATATTTTTATCCGTAAAACAAATAAAAATAATCTCGATAATTCATCGAGTTAAATAAATTTATGATTAATGTCCGCATTATTCAATTGCATTATTTGGGTTAAATAAGACCAAAAAATTTAAGTCCATCTTTGACAAATAGTCCTGCAAAGATTAATAAGATAATACCCAGCAAACGTATAGTGTAAAAATAAGCATTGCTTTTTAAGAATCCTCTTGTTCTGTCGACTAATAATGCTACAGTTACTTTCGATCCTACTAAAAAAAGATAGAATCCGATTATAAATAATAGGACAGATTGCAAACTTACTGAGTGGGCTTTAATTACAGTTGGAGCACCTACCACTATCCAGAAAAGATAAGGATGGGGATTAAGAAAATTAGTAATTACTCCCTTCCTGAGAGATTGAGGCTTAACTTCTTGCAGGTTTAATTCCATGCCTTTTACGAAAATACTTTCATATGCCAGGTATCCTATAAACAATGCTCCTAAAATAGATATTGTCCCGAGTATTAGATTGGAGCTGGACAGTTTTGCCAGTATGAAAACTGATATAAATACAACAGGCAAATCAGTAAGCACAGGTACTATTGCAACTTTTATCCCCTCTTTTTTGTTGTGTTTCAGAGTTTCAGAAATGACTAAAGTAAGCAGAGGGCCCGGCGAAATTCCTGCTGCTAAACCGAATATTATTCCTGAAATCAAGAATGGTATTGATTCTATCATGGATATTGCCCTGATTAATGTTTAGTTTCTTTGATCATAAGTATTTTTCTGGCAAATAAATCTGCGATTGACTCAAGTTAACCTGAAAAAAAGCAGTTTCCGACAGGCAAATATACAGAAAAACCTTTGCCAATCGCAATTTGGCTTTAAACGAGATATATTCGTTGTATATGGAGATATGCAGGTTTATTTTATAAGCAAATATCCTGCAAAGGTGGCTAAAGTAAAGCTTTTTCTGCACATATGTCTTTAGTATTTTTTTCATGATTGCTTTTTTTAAGTTAACCTAAGACAGTTTATTGTACCCGCAAAACAAAGAATAATATAAGCGCTCTCCGTTTATCAATAATTTATTGATTATAGCGGATATTGTTTCTTAGAACCTCAGCAGAGAAGTCCTTACTGACGAGCGGACCCCTGATAGTTAAAGTCGGTAAGTTGGACCTCTAGCTATTAGGAAGTTATATTGAATTATGAAATCTATAATTCATTGTGGGCTTGGTGGTCTTGCCGAAGAGTGATTCATTGTGAGCATATTTATAATAGTTTATCGAAATATGAACTATTGTATAATAAAAAGTTATGATTGCTATCATTGATTACGGAATGGGGAACCTGAGGAGCGTTGAGAAGGGGTTTCAAAAAGTCGGGGTAGGTGCAAGGGTTGTGGCAGATGCAAAGGCAATAGATGATGCGCATGCAGTTGTTCTTCCAGGTGTCGGCGCGTTCAGAGACTGTATGAAAAATCTCGAGCAGAAGTCACTTATTGAGCCGATTATGAGGTCAATCCGGGAAGGTAAGCCATACCTCGGGATATGTCTTGGACTGCAGGTCTTATTTACAGAATCAGAGGAGTTTGGTATCCACAAAGGGTTTGATATATTTAAGGGCAGGGTCGTCAGGTTCCAGACAAGTCTTAAGGTACCGCATATGGGGTGGAACAACGTAAAAATTCTGAGAAGACCGCCAATCTTTGGCAGCATACAGGATGAGACATATTTTTATTTTGTCCATTCCTTCTATGTTGTGCCGGATGATGAGAAAGTTATCGCAGGTATTACTGAGTATGGTGTTAACTTCGCATCCATGGTCTGGAAGGATAACGTGTTTGCAACCCAGTTTCATCCTGAAAAGAGCCAGGAGACCGGAATAAAGATACTAAAAAATTTTGGAGATTTTGCAAGAAAGACATAACCCGCAATTTTATTCCTCTTTGTAGAGTTTTTCCATAAGCTCTTTGATACTTGATTTCAGGGCTGGATGATTTACATCCGGTGCAATTTCACTAAGAGGTCGCAGAACAAAATCTCTCTCATGCATTAGTGGATGAGGGATTTTTAAATTACCTTTATTCAGTATAATTTTATCAAAAAGTAAGATATCAAGGTCTATGATGCGGGGTCCCCATTTTGAGGACTTTTCCCTTCCAATTTCTTTTTCTATATCCTTTAATATTCTTAGAAGCTTTTCAGGACCATGGTTTGTCTCTATTTCTATCGCC
>MHEF01000050.1:0-21647 GCA_001805125.1 Nitrospirae bacterium RBG_13_39_12 | reverse complement strand
ACATCGGCTGATTTTTTACTCCCCACGGCTCAGTCGCGTAGAAAGAAGAACGCTTTATAACAGTGGTTCCTTTTTTTTGAAGAAGGTCTATTGCACGCAGACAATTTTTTTGTCTGTTGCCGAGATTTGATCCGATGCCAATATAAACAATGGACATCCTCACCCTGAGTTATTATGAGTGTTATAGGTTTAAAGAATCCTCTGTATTCTGTCTACTGCCTCCCTGATCCTTTTTGCAGGTGCAGTTAATGCAAATCTGATATAGCCTTCTCCTTCATCTCCAAAACCATTACCGGGGGTTGCAAGTACCCCTGCTTTATCGAGCAGGTGTGTTACGAATCCCATGGAAGTAAAATTTGAAGGTACCTTTGCCCAGATATAGAATGTTGCCTTTGGCTTAATAGTATGCACACCGAGCTTTTTTAGCCCGTTGTATAAAATGTCTCTTCTTCCTCTGTAGGTTTTCCTTATAGTTGAGAGGACGCCATTGTCTAAATTGAGAGCAGCTACAGCTGCTTCCTGTATGGCCTGAAAGACTCCGGAATCAAGGTTTGTTTTTACTTTTCCGAGACCGGCTAAGACGTCTCTGTTTCCAACAGCAAACCCTATTCTCCATCCAGTCATGTTATATGTCTTTGAGAGGGAATGAAATTCGATGCCCACCTCCTTGGCACCAGGTGTCTGCATAAAACTTAAAGGCTTTTTATCATAATAAATCTCGGTATATGAGGCGTCGTGGCAAACAATGATGTTGTATTTTAAAGCAATGGTTACGACTTCCTTGTAAAAATTTATTGGCACAGTTGCCGAAGTGGGATTGTTAGGATAATTTATGAAGATGAGTTTTGTATTTGAAAGTACTTTTTCAGGTATTAAGTCGAAATCAGGCAGAAAATCATTCTCTTCCTTAAGCGGCATTATATAGCTCTTACCGCCTGCAAATAGAGTGCCGGTTGAATAAACAGGGTATCCGGGTGAAGGCACAAGCACAGTGTCGCCAGGATTTATAAATGCCAGAGGGATATGACCTATACCTTCCTTGGAGCCGATTAATGAAAGCACCTCAGTATGCGGATCAAGTTTAGCGCCAAATCTTTTCTTATACCAAGCTGAAACAGCTTCTCTGAAAGAAAACATCCCTTCGTATGACGGATAACGATGATTTGCGGGTTTGGTAACAGCTTTTTTCATGGCATTAATTATTGGGGAAGGGGTAGGGATATCAGGATCGCCGATGCTGAGGTCTATAAGATCAGTGTCTTTTTCTATCGCCTTCTGTTTCATTTTGTCTATAGAAGCAAAGAGATACGGCGGGAGATGCTTAATCCGGGAAGCTGGTTCAAGAGAAAGTTTTTTCTTCAAGTCTACCTCCTATTTTTTTGGGCTCTCCTATTATATACTAAACAAAAAGCATATTGAGAGGTTTGATGAAAAAATGGTTTTGTGATTTTGATTAATGAAGGAGGACTCAAAGCTGTAATATGAGCAGCAAGTACAGGGAAATATATTATAATGCTGTAAAAAGACATGACTGGGAACAGGCTAAGAACTCTTTAGAATCCCTGGGTAAAATTGAAAAAGATAACCCGCTTGTCTATCTGAAGCTTGGTGACACATATCAAAGGATGGGAAAAACAGTTGACGCAATAGCTGCTTATCATCAGTCTGCATGGATCTTTACAAAGCATGGCTTTATACAAAAAGCCCTTGCCCTTTACAAAATAATTCTCAGGATTGACTCCTATAATGAGGAAGCGATAAACAGGTCGAAAGAATTGATGATAGAACTCGAGAGTCTGAAAGTACAGAAGCCGGTAATCCCTTCATTTGAACAAAAGTTTGAAGATAAACCATCTATTAGGAAAGAGGATATTATTGAAGGGTCTTTTTACAGTGAAGAGCCGGCAGCAACAGCCCATGCTCCTGAAGTGTACAGACAGGAGGGAGGAATCGGAATCCAGCCGGAGGGTGGACTGTCGGAGATTCGTGGAGATGAGAACCTCTGTTCAAGTATTTCTTCATTATTTTCGTCTATGCCTGAAGATGAAGTGAAATACCTGATTGAGAAGATTGAGCCCCAGATATTCCCTAACAGACAGATGGTTTTAGAAGAAGGAGATTCTGGTGATTCGATCTTCTTTATAAAGTCAGGAAGTGCAAAGGTTATTGTACATATGCTTGGTAAAGAGATAGAACTTGCAGTACTGTCTGCCGGTGACGTATTTGGAGAGGTAGCATTCCTCACCGGCAGAACAAGAACTGCTTCGGTAATTTCTTTAGATCAACTTGAGGTTGTCGAGTTCAACAAGCTTATTCTTGAAGATATATTCGAAAAGTATCCTGACGTACTGGAAAAGTTGCATGATTTTTATCAATGCAGGATACAGGATACCCTACGAAAGATTAAGAAAGAAATAAAGAAAAAGGATGTATAACAAAGTCATTTACAGGGGAGCCATCGGCTCCCCTGTAAATGACTTTTCCTTAACAGATGTCGCTTTTGTTATTTCATTGCTTCTGATGGTGCTGTTTTAATAGCAATGCTTTTTGCAATGTTCTGTCCATCGACTTGAGTGTATTTAGCCATTACACTATCTCCGGATTTGAGATCAGCCAAGGTCTTCCTTTCCTTGTCAAGTTTTATAACAGTTTTGTTGTCAGTTGAAAGTGAAACCTCCTGCTTTTTGTTTTTTACTGTAAGGGTTCCTGCTTTTAAATCAAGAGTAATAATATCTCCTGTAATTTGTTTTACCTTAGGCTTTTGAGTGACCATATGCTCAGCCTTTGTCGCTTCTGTTGCAAAGGATATCGAGGCAAAGGAAAACAGAAGTACTACCGCCACAAAAAGTATTGTTATCTTCTTCATGAGAATCACCTCCTTTCATAGTTGAATGTGTTAGGTTTGTCCTCTTCCTGCCCGGGCGTTGAGGAAAGTAATATAAATTTTGCACTCAAGAATATCAATAATAATCGTGAAACAAATTTTGTTTTTTATTAAACATTTATTGCGAACAAGTGATTTTTTAAGTTCGGGTGTTTTAGGAAAAGCAGCAGGTTGCCTGTATTGAGTATTGTTGACTGCAGTATAAAATAATAATTGATATATATATGCTATAATTTTTTATCGTGGAAGAGGCAAGAGCACATTTATTTATCAAAGGCAGAGTACAGGGAGTCTTCTACAGATCATTTACCAGAGACCTTGCACATAGCTTTGGTCTGAAAGGCTGGGCGAGAAATCTTAGAGATGGCAGGGTTGAGGTAGTGTTTGAAGGTGAAAAGGGGAATATTGATATGGCTGTTAAGAAATGTTTTATCGGACCACCTGGTTCAAAAGTAATTGATATTGAGATAAAATGGGATACATTTACAGGTGACCAGGAAGGATTTTCCATAAGGTATTAACCCTGCTGAATAGTTTTTAGAGGAAAAAATATGGATGCTAAGAGAACTCTGGATAAAGAATTTTGCCATCATTGATGACCTGAAGGTCAGGTTTGAAGACGGGCTTAATGTACTGACAGGTGAGACTGGAGCAGGCAAGTCCATAATAGTGGATTCACTCAGTCTTGCGCTCGGCAGCAGGGCGCAATCGGAATTAATCAGATCAGGAGAAAAGGAGGCAGTTGTCCAGGCTTATTTTGAATTGGAAGGATCTGGGGAAATCCCTGATATTGGTATCGATATATCTGATAGCCTTATCCTCAGGAGGTCTATTTCCAGTACGGGAAAGAGCAGGGCTTATATAAATGATACGATGGTAAGTGTTCAGAGCCTTGCAGGAATCGGCAAGTACCTCGTTGATATTCACGGACAGCACGAACACCAGAGCCTGCTTTCCATTGATAAGCACAGACTATTTCTCGATTCATACGGTAAACTACAGGAAGATGGAAAAGGAGTAGAATCACTCTACAGGGAAGTGAGTGTGCTTAAGGCAGAAGAGGCTGACTTAAAACAAAAAGTAAAAGAGAGAGCGCATAGACTTGACCTGTTAAGGTTCCAGATTAATGAGATCGAGGCAGCTTCTTTAAAAACTGGAGAGAAAGAGGACCTTTTTGAAAAGAGGACAATTTTATCGAATCTTAACAGACTGGTTGAACTGACTGAGACTGCCTATTCGATGGTTTATAGCTCGGAGCACTCATGTATAGAAAGGCTTTCGTCTATTATATCAAAAGTAAAAGAGATGTTATCTGTAGACCCTAGTGTATCAGATATCCTGAATATGCTTGAGTCGGCGCGCCCGTTAATTGAGGATGCAGCAGCATCCCTCAGAGGATATAAAGACAAGTATGATCTTGAACCTGAAAGACTTGCTGAGATAGAAGAGAGACTCGAAATAATAAAAAGTCTCGAGAGGAAATATGGCGAAGGGATTGATGCTGTAATTAAATATAAAGAAGAAGCAGATAAGGAATTAAAATCACTTGAGCTTTCAGATGAAAGGCACGGCTCTATAGATGCTGAACTAAGGGTAAAAGAAGGGATGCTTATGAGTACCGCACTTTCTCTATCTGAAAAGAGAAAGAAGACAGCTAAAAAAATACAGGAGCTTGTCAGAACAGAACTAAGAGAACTTGCTTTTAATAAAGCAGAATTTATGATAGACATAAAACAGGAAGGCATGTCTCCTCATGGTATTGATAAAGTAGAATTTCTTTTCTCTGCAAACCCGGGAGAGCCCTTAAGACCGCTCGCGAAGATTGTGTCAGGAGGTGAACTTTCCAGATGCATGCTTGCTTTAAAAAGTATACTTGCGGATTATGACAGCATACCGGTTCTCATATTTGATGAGGTTGACGCAGGAATTGGGGGAAAGACTGCAGAGAGTGTTGGTAAAAAACTAAAGAAGATATCGGATAAGCATCAGGTTCTCTGTACAACCCATCTCCCACAGATAGCGTCTATGGGAGATTTGCACCTGAAGATAGAGAAAGGGCAAAAAAATGGAAGGGCTTATGTTGGAGTGAAAATGCTTAAAGGCAGGGAAAGACTGGAGGAAATAGCGCGCATGCTGAGCGGGAAGATAACAGATGTCTCTCTTAAACATGCGAAAGAATTAGTGGAGAGTGCTGTATGAAAGGGATGATCATAATTGATAAGGAATTGTGTAAGAGCTGCACCTACTGCATAGACGCATGTCATTTAGGAGTTATAGTCATCGAAGATAGATTCAACAAAAAAGGTATTTTCCCTGCGTCGCCTGAATATATGGACAAATGCACTGGTTGCGGCATGTGTGCACAGATGTGCCCCGAGATAGCAATAGAGGTTTACCGGGAAGAAGAGTGAATATGTTTAAAAAATATGCAATAGGGATTGATCTGGGTGCTACGAACCTGAGAGTTGCCCTTGTTTCAAGAGAGGGGCAGCTTATAAGAATGATAAAGGGTTTAACGTCTGAAGATATATTGGAGTCTATTTTAAAAGCAGTGGGTGACCTTTTTTCGGATGATATTTCAGGGATAGGCCTCGGTGTAGCAGGGCTTGTTGACAGGAAAAGCGGCAGGATACTGATTTCCCCAAATTTTCATATTGTAGAAAGGATTGACCTTATAAGCGAGATAGGGAAAAAGTTTGGTGTGCCTGTAGTCTTGGTGAATGATGCAAATGCAGCTGCATTTGGAGAGAAATGGGTTGGTGCAGGGAAGGACTTTCCAAACTTTGTTCTACTGACCTTGGGTACGGGGATAGGTGGTGGCATGGTATATAACGATAAACTATTCGGGGTTTCAGCGGAAATAGGTCATATGACCATAGATATAGATGGCAATAAATGTCATTGTGGCAATTCCGGTTGTCTCGAATCCTATACATCTGCCAGGGCGATACTGTCAAGGGCGGTATCTATTCTTGAAAAGGGAAAAGAAAGTTTGTTGAAGGAGTACTACGGTGGAAACTTATATAAAATCACAACCGAAGACATCTACAAAGCGGCACTGGATGGCGATAACCTTTCAAGAGAACTCCTTAAGGATGCTGGAAGATATCTGGGTATAGGAATTGCTAATATTATTAATATGATGAGTCCTGATGCGATTATCCTCACGGGCGGTCTTATAGGGACCTGGGATATATATATCCAGGAGGCAATAAAGGAGGCGTCAAGAAGGGCATTTAAGGAGCTGTTTGATAAGGTGGAGATTATCCCTTCTTTGCTCTTGGATAATGCAGGCACTATTGGAGCTGCAGGGCTTGTTTTCAAGGCAGAAGCGGGTGAAAAGTTGTGAGCAGTTTAAATTAAAAATATATTAAGGAGATATCTGAGTGAAGAACAAAAAGAAACTGTTTAAGGAATATGCAGAAGCTATAATCACAGCCCTCATCCTTGCCCTTATAATAAGGGCATATGTAATACAGGCGTTTAAGATACCGTCTAGCTCCATGGTCCCCACGCTTCTTATAGGTGACCATATTCTTGTTAATAAGTTCATATACGGGACAAAGATCCCCTTCTCCGACAAGCGGGTTCTGGTATTTAAAAAACCAGAGAAAGGGGATATAATAGTCTTTAAATATCCGGAAGACCCTAAAAAAGATTTTATAAAAAGGGTTATTGCCACTGAAAATGATGTGATAGAGGAAAGGGACAAAGCAGTTTATGTAAATGGTAAGGCGGTTTTAGAACCTTATATACAGCATTCTGACGATAAAGTTAGGCCTGGTGAAAATGATCCGAGAGATAACTTTGGACCATTTGCTGTTCCTGAAGGTAAAATCTTTGTAATGGGGGATAATCGCGATCAAAGTTACGACAGCAGGTACTGGGGGTTTGTTGATTTAAAGGAGATAAGGGGGAAAGCACTTATTATATATTGGTCATGGGATCGCGATGATTGGTTAAGATTTGAAAGGATAGGGAGGTTAATAAAATGAAGAAAGTAAGAATACTTAAGAACGAGACCGGTTTTGTCAAATTTATTTTTATTGTGTTGGTACTGGCTTGTATAGTCTACGTAGGGATAAAGGTCGGTATGCCTTATTACAAGTATTCAGCCTTTAAGTCTGATGCAAAAGAACTTGCAAGAATCAGTATCGGAGATACTGGAAAGACAAAGGAACAACTTTTGGAAAGAGTTCAAGATCTCGGTCTACCTATAAAAGCGGATGATATCCAGATTATACAGTTGGAAAAAACGGTCAGGGTGAAAACGTCCTGGTCAGAAACAGTTGATCTCCTGGGCTTATACCAGAAAAAATTTGATTTTACTGTGGATGTAGAGGGGTAATTTGTTTACCGGTTTAATACTTGAGATGGGTGGAATATTATCAGTTAAAAGGCGTAGCGGAGTAGCAATATTATCGCTCAAATCAAACGAAATATCATCTGCGGCAAAAAAGGGAGATAGCATATCTGTAAATGGCGTATGTCTTACCGTTGTGGATAAAAAAGGTGACACACTGTCCTTTGACCTTTCTGATGAAACCCTGCGGAGTACGAACCTGGGCAGCCTTAAAACAGGTGACCTGGTTAACCTTGAACCATCATTACGTCCTGACTCAAGGATAGGGGGCCATTTTGTCACAGGTCACGTTGACGTAACAGGCGAGGTTCGCTCAAAGGTAAATATCGGAGACATGATGAAAGTGGAGATTGAGGTGCCGGACAGTATAAGCAATTTTCTTGTTGAGAAAGGGTCAGTTGCTGTAGATGGAATAAGTCTTACAATTGTTGATATACTAAAAAACAGTTTTACAGTGGTGATTATCCCACATACGTCAAAGCTTACTACAATAGGATTTAAAGGTCCTGGGGACACTGTGAATATTGAGGCGGATATATTAGGGAAATATGTTGCAAAAATTTTAAAAAAGGACGGGAACAGAGATTTAAAGTTTATGAAAATTCTGACAGAAGAGGGGTATGTTTAATCCGGATATCCTTTATTTTTAAATTTGTATTTTTAGATTAAAGAAATGTTTTTAAAGGTATTCCGTAGCGAGTAAAAGAATGCTGTCAGATCGGGGAACAGATAGAATGGAAAAATATAAGTTCAACATGATTGATGAAGCTGTAGATGATATAGCAAATGGTAAAATGGTAATACTTGTTGACGATGAGGATAGAGAGAACGAGGGCGACCTGTGCATGGCTGCGGAAAAGGTGACACCTGAGGCTATAAATTTCATGGCAAAGCACGGTAGAGGGCTTATATGTCTTTCTCTTGTCCCGGAACGTGTAGAGCATCTAAAGCTTCCCATGATGACTGATGACAATACCTCACCTTATGGTACGGCATTCACAGTATCGATTGAGGCTAAAAAAGGTGTAACAACAGGCATCTCAGCAGCAGACAGAGCAAAAACAATATTGACTGCTATTGACCCGAAAACAATGCCGGAAGACCTTGCAAGACCCGGCCATGTTTTTCCGTTAAAGGCAAGACTGGGCGGTGTGCTCCAGAGAGCCGGACAGACAGAAGGCTCTGTTGATCTGGTAAGGTTAGCAAGGCTGTATCCGGCAGGTGTTATCTGTGAAATAATGAGCGATGACGGCACAATGGCAAGGGTTCCTGAGCTTATGGAGTTTGCGAAGAAACATAATATTAAAATGGTCACTATAAAAGATCTTATCAAATACAGGATGAGAATAGAGTCATTTGTAAAGAGGCTTGCAACTGTGAAAATGCCGACCAAGTATGGCAGCGAGTTTACTGCTATTGCCTATACTAATGATATCGATAACAACATCCATGTTGCACTTGTGAAGGGCGAGATAAGGCCTGAGGATGAAATCCTGGTAAGGGTCCATTCTCAATGTCTCACAGGAGACGTTTTTGGTTCAGAAAGGTGTGACTGCGGAGAGCAGCTGCGCAGGGCAATGGAGATGATAAAGAAAGAAGGAAAGGGAGTTATCCTTTACATGAAGCAGGAAGGACGGGGAATCGGGCTGATAAATAAATTGAGGGCGTACGAACTTCAAGATAAGGGGCTTGATACGGTAGAGGCGAACATAAAGCTCGGTTTCAAGCCTGACCTTAGAGATTATGGCATAGGCGCACAAATACTTGTCGACCTTGGTGTTCGGAAGATGAGACTTATGACTAACAACCCGAAAAAAATCGTTGGACTTGAAGGATATGGTCTTAAGGTGGTGGAAAGGGTTTCTATAGAAACAAAGCCGCATGAAAAGAATATCATCTATCTTAAAACCAAAAAGAAAAAACTCGGGCATATGCTGGATAATGTATAACCCACAATTTTATTTGAAATTTTAGGTGTAAACGGGAGGTTTTTATGAAAATTATTGAGGGTGAACTTCAGGCTAAAGGCCTAAAATTCTGTATTATAAGCAGCAGGTTTAATGACTTTATTACGAGTAAACTTCTTGATGGTGCCAGGGATGCGCTTTTAAGACATGGCGCAAAGGAAGATGATATAGAAATTGTCAGGGTACCGGGCTCTTTTGAAATCCCGATGGTAGCCAGAAAGGTGGCATTAAAAGGGGTTTACAACGCAATAATATGCCTTGGAACGATTATACGGGGAGCAACACCTCATTTTGATTATATTGCTTCAGAGGTATCGAAGGGGATTGCATCCGTCTCTCTAGAGACAGGAGTGCCTATTGCATTTGGAGTCATAACGTCTGACACGATAGAGCAGGCGATTGAAAGATCTGGCACCAAGAGCGGTAACAAAGGGTGGGATGCAGCAATAACTGCTATCGAAATGGCACAACTCCTTAAAAAGATATGAGTATAGATAATAGAATATTGTGCACAGAATACGGAGGCCATGCAAAACAGGAATGTCCCTTATTCTGTCCTCTGTATTCTTCCTTCTGACGTTCTGCTTTCATGAAACGGCGTAAGGCTCGAGAGTATGCGCTGCAGATACTTTTCCAGGCAGATTTCACGGAGAAAAAAATTAACAGTAGAGATTTAGAAGAGTTCTGGTTGGACAAAAAATATGCTAAAAATACCAGAGAGTTTGCAGAGGAAATTATCCATGGTACATTGAGCAGACTTGACGAAATAGACAAGATGATCGAAAAGTTTACAGAAAACTGGATATTAAAGAGGATGGCTGCTGTTGATAGAAACATACTCAGGTTTGCAACTTATGAGATACTTTATAGAAAAGATATCCCATCTGCTGTTACAATAAATGAGGCAATAGAGATAGCGAAGAAATACTCGTCAAAAGAATCTGCTCCTTTTATAAATGGCATTCTTGACCGGCTGGCAAAAGAAGCGGATAAAGCCTGATGCACTATGCTGTAATCTCTGATGTCCATTCAAATTCTGATGCCTTTAAAGTTGTTCTTAAAGACATAGGTAAGAAAAAAATTGAGGATATCGTGTTTCTCGGAGATGCTGTAGGGTATGGTCCTGAACCTAATAAATGCATAGATTTACTGGAAGAGAAGTGTAAGGTTCTGCTGGCAGGTAATCATGACTGGGGTGCGCTTGGATTAACAGATATATCTTATTTTAATGAATATGCTAAATATGCTATTGAATGGACAAAAGAAGTGCTTACAGAGAGAAACAGTAAAACACTCAAGTCTTTTCTTATTAAGAAAGAGATTAAGGATGATGATATGCTTCTCGTGCATTCAACTCCAAAAGATCCGGAGGAGTGGCATTATCTGCAGACACTTTGGGACGCAGAGATAAACTTCCATTATTTCGATAACAAGTTCTGTTTCCTCGGGCATTCCCATCAGCCATTAATTATTGAGAGATTCCCATCGGGAGAACTTGTTGCGTATAGGGAAACAGTACAGATAAAAGAAGATTGTAGGTATATAATAAATGCAGGAAGTGTCGGGCAGCCCCGTGACGGAGACCCGAGGGCATGCTACGCAATTATTGATGATCAGAAAATAGAAATAGTAAGAATTCCATTTGATGTTAAAAAGGTGCAGATTAAGATGAGAAAAGAACTTTTGCCGTACCCGTTGATAGAAAGGCTGTCGAAAGGAAGGTAATTGATGAGACAAAAGACAGGATACAGAATGCAAGTCTCTCCACATGTCCTTCAAACTCGAGACAGGAGGCAAAGAACCATGGGAAAGGTCTTTGATTTTTTCCTTTTGCTGCACGCTCTCGGTTTTATGCTCTGTGTACTATACTCTCCTGCTGCTTATGCTGATGATAATCCACTTAACAGGATGCGGGATGAAACTCTTTCTTATTTCGAACCTCTTACCGGAAAAATAACAAAGGCAAAAAACAAAAAAGTTGTACTTGACCTCGGGACAAAAGATGCTGTGAAAGTCGGCATGAGGTTTAATATTCTGAGAGAAGAGTCGCATTTCAAACACCCTGTTACAAAAGAGCCTTTAGGAAAATTAGAGTCACAAATAGGGAGGCTCGAGATAAAGGAAGTTAGTCCGGATTCATCTGTAGGCTATTTAATTGAAGGTGATGCTAAAAAAGACGACAAGGTCAGAATATCAGGAATAAAGCTGAATATGCTTTTCTGTCAGTCAAAGGGTATTGACTGGTATTTATCAGACTCATATTACAGGAGCCTTAAAGAGACGGGGAGATTTAATATGATAGATACAGCTATTGAAACGGATGACCCGGCGAAGATTCTTGAGGAGGCGAAGAGACTCAAAGCGGAAGTTGCACTTTCTCTTACAGCTAAGACTGAAGATACAAATACAATTCTCAAGCAAAGTCTGTTCTGGGTGTCTGACGGAATTAAGTTTTTTGAAGGAGATACAAAGGTTGACATTGCCTATGCAAAAGAAATGAGGTTTGGTGAAGAATTCTTTGCGCTGCACCAGGGAGATGCTCTGTTAAAGTTTGATTTGCCATTCGATATGAGGTTTATGTCGATAGGAGATGTTAACGGAGACGGCGAACACGAGATTATACTAAGCACAGGAGAAGATGTCGGGGTCTACATGCTGAATGTTGACTTGAACCCTGCACTGGGCGGGGTTAGAATAAAAGGCTCCGGTATGGATGAGCACCTTTGGCTTGACTCAATTGACCTTAACAGGAACGGAAGAGACGAGATAATTATCACATCAATGAGAGGAGATGAGGTCACATCTTACATTTATGAGTTGAGCAATACCGGATTTGTCCTGCTTAATAAAGATAATGTTTTCATGCGGAAGATTGAAAACAGGCTTATAGCACAGGAATATTCACGTGCTGAAGGGTTCGACGGCAAGGTTTTTGAGATATTATGGGAAGGAGAATATAAAAGAGGCAGTGAAATCAAATTGCCAAAAGGTGTTAATATATACGATTTTATATATATTGATGACCCGCAAAAAGGCAAACTGGTCCTTGCGTATGATGAAAACGGATTTCTTGATGTATATGACGATAATAATATAAAGATGTGGAGCAGCAAAACCAATACAGGAGATTTTCTAACGACATTCAAAAAGTCTGCACCCTCAGTTATGGTCGACAGGGGTGAATGGACAGTTAAAGACAGACTTATCCCAAGGAAGAAAGAAGTGCTTTTTGTTAAGAGAGTTCCTTTACTCGGTTATCTTAAGGGGATTGGTTATAAAAGCTCTCAGATTAAGAGCTTATGGTGGAACGGGCTTTCTATGGATGAATCAGTTCTTATAGATGACATAAGCGGTTCAATCCTTGACTATGTGGTTACCGGTGATAAGGTTATTATTCTTGTAAGCCCTCTCTGGGGAATTAAACCAGGGAATATACTGAAGGGGGAAAGTCCTCTGAGAACAATGCTTTATATCTATTCAAATAAAGGGAACTAAGAGGATTAAGAGTTGCTGTTAACAGGACGCATACCAAAACATGCGGGCATTATAATGGATGGAAACGGAAGGTGGGCAGAGTCACGCGGCCTGCCGAGGGTTGAAGGACACAGGCGCGGAGTCGAGAGAACAAAAGAGGTAGTTGAGGTTGCGGCTGAACTCGGACTGAAGGTATTGACACTGTATGCTTTTTCGACAGAGAACTGGCTGAGACCTAATTCAGAGGTAACGACCTTGATGAAGCTTCTCGAACTGTATTTAAAAAGAGAACTTGGTAACCTGGTTAAAAACAATGTTGTCTTTAAAACAATCGGTGATATATGGAGGCTGCCCGAAGATATACAGAAGGTCATAAGGGAGACCGAGGAGAAAACTTCTCTCAACAAAGGCATGATTCTTGTTGCCGCATGGAGTTACAGCGGCCGAAACGAGATTCTCAGAGCTGTAAAGAAAGTGCTCTGTGCGGGGATCAAACCCGAAGACCTTACAGAAGAGATATTCAGTTCGTATCTTGATACCGCCGCTCTTCCATCTCCGGATTTAATTATCAGAACCGGCGGGGAGATGCGCATAAGTAATTTCCTGATCTGGCAGGGGGCATATTCGGAACTATACTTTACAGATACGCTCTGGCCGGATTTCACAAAGGATGAATTTCTTTTTGCAATACAGGATTATCAGAGGAGGGAGCGGAGATTCGGTGCAATCTCGCTGAAGGCAGATGCACCTTAAAAGGTTGATTGTTGCAGCGGTTTTTCTGCCTGCTATATACCTATATATAATGTATCTCCCCCCGAAATATTTTTTTTTACTGCTAATCTTCGTATCTCTTTTAGCCATGTCAGAGTTTTATTCCATGTACCACGTAACAGGGATATTAAGGTATACATGTCTTTTCTTAGGTACTTGCATACTGGGCGTATCTTTTATTTCAAGAGATCTTCTGCCTGATGTCATAATCTTCTCCGTACTGGCAATAATGGGTATAAGGCTTTTGATCAAGAAAAGTCCTGCTTCAGCGCTTGCTGATATATCTCCGCCTGTCCTCGGACTGCTCTATATCCCGGTGTTTTTCACATTCCAGACACAGATAAGGGAGCTGGGGGCTGAGTGGATAATCTTTCTTTATGCATCTGTATGGGCAGCAGACTCAGCAGCATACTATCTCGGTAAAGGTATCGGAAAAAGGAGGCTCTGCAAAGAAGTAAGCCCGAACAAAACTGTGGCTGGCGCAGCAGGGTCTCTTATAGGAGGCGTATCAGGTGCAGTAATTCTGAAAGCTGCTGTTGTACCGCTCCTGACTGTATATTCTGCGCTATTGATTGGTATAATTATAGGGATTGTTTCTATCATAGGGGACCTTGTTGAATCCATGTTAAAACGTGATGCAGGGGTTAAAGATTCAAGCGCCATAATACCCGGACACGGAGGGATTTTAGATAAAATTGACGGGATTTTGTATACAGGACCTGTGCTTTACTGGATGTTAACAGCCCTCAGGATAGTAAAATAGTTTTTTTGCACAAAAATTTAAACTATATATTCCAGGCATGGAATGGTAGATGGAGGTATAAAATTCTAATTTCTTAATCCTGAACGGTGTAAAATGGCCATACTTCAAGACAGTTTAGAACATCTGAATTCAGGATGTGTTTATAATTTCGAATTTTATATATGAAACGCATAACAATTCTCGGCTCTACAGGGTCTATCGGAAGAAATGCCCTTGATATTATCTCGCAATACAGGAACCTCTTCAAGGTTGTTGTTTTAACAGCAGGGAATAACGTTGACCTGCTTGAGAAACAGATAAAATCTTTTTCGCCCGAGGTTGTGGCTGTTGCCGATGAGAAGGCTGCAGGAGAATTACGCAAGAAAATAGGAAGGCGACGGAATCCATCTTTAGATATATTATCGGGGAAGAACGGAGTTGCAGAGGCTGCTGCCTACGAAGGCTCTGACTTTGTCCTCTCTGCAATTGTCGGTGCCGCAGGTCTGGTCCCGACATTGTCAGCTATACGGGCTGGAAGAACAGTTGGCCTTGCAAACAAGGAATCGCTTGTTATGGCAGGAAGGATTATGACCGGTGAATCAAAAAAAAACAAGGTAAAAATTCTTCCTGTGGACAGCGAGCATAGTGCGATATTCCAGTGTATTGAGGGGCACGGGATATCCGATGTAAAAAAGATCATACTAACGGCCTCAGGCGGGCCTTTCGCTGACAGGGATATCAAAGAACTTAATGATATTACGCCGGGGGAAGCACTTAATCACCCGAGATGGAAGATGGGTAAAAAGATAACAATAGATTCTGCAACGCTTATGAACAAGGGGTTTGAGGTGATAGAGGCACACCATTTATTCGGGCTTCCTTCAAAAAGAATAGATGTCTTGATCCACCCGCAGAGTATTGTGCATTCCATAGTCGAGTTCAATGACAGAAGCTGTATTGCGCAACTTTCAGTCCCTGACATGAAAGGGCCCATAGCATATGCCCTTACATACCCGAGAAGACTTAAGAACGTAGTTGACGGCCTTGTACTGCAGGATGTAGAATCCCTTACTTTTAAAAAACCAAATAACAAGTGTTTCCCCTGCCTCTCTTACGCATACACGGCATTAGAGGCTGGAGGCACGATGCCTTCTGTACTTAATGCAGCAAATGAGGTTGCAGTAAATGCATTTCTGAAAGGAAGCATCAGGTTTACCAGGATACCTTATATAATCAGGAAAACAATGGAACATCACACTGTAATGCCTGATATGGAACTTGATGTTGTGTTGGAGGCTGACAGATGGGCAAGGGAAATAGCGGGGAAAGTGGTTGGTTCACTTAATAAAAAATAGAACAATTAATGCAGACATTCAATGTGGTTGCATTAATAATTTAATCTCAGGGATGATTTAGATGACATTTTTATTATCTGCATTAATTCTGATCGGCATAATCATATTTGTGCACGAGCTTGGACATTTCCTCCTGGCAAAGCTGACAGGCGTCAGGGTCCTGAAATTCTCACTCGGTTTTGGGCCGAAGCTTATTGGCAAGAAATATGGTGATACCGAATATCTTATCTCATCCCTGCCGCTCGGCGGGTATGTAAAAATGCTGGGTGAGACACCGGGTGAAGAACTTAAAGAAGAGGACAAGCTGGTTGCATATAATTACCAGCCTGTATGGAAGAGGTTCTTAATAGTATTTTCCGGTCCTCTTTTCAATCTTGTATTTGCTTTTCTCATATTTATCTTTATATTTCTTTCAGGCATACCTGCCCTTTACCCTGACGTCGGAAACGTAACAGAAAGTTCGCCTGCTGCAAAAGCCGGCCTTATTACAGGTGACAAAATACTGGAGATTAACGGACGTGCGGTTGACAGCTGGGATGAGATCATCAATTTTATGGATGAAAATCAGGGTCAGAATCTTCTCATAAAAGTAAGGAGAGGTGGAAATATCATCGAGCTTTCCGTAACACCTGTAAGAAAATCCGGGAAAAGCATCTTTGGTGAAGATAAGGAGCTTTGGGACATAGGTATTTCACCCCTTATTTACCCTGTTGTTGGTGAGGTAGTAAAAGGCGGGCAGGCAGAGAAAGCAGGAGTTGAGAAGGGCGACATAATTGCAAATATTGACGGTAATGCTATTAAAACATGGGAGGATATGACTGCAATAATACATGGTAACCCCGGGAAGCCGCTTAAATTTAAGATAAAGAGGGACAATCATGTGATGGAGATGACAATAGCTCCTGTTAAGACCCCTGTAGGTGACGGAAAAGAAATCGGCCTCATAGGGATAAGGCCTTCAGGGAACGATTTTATAAAGAAGTACAGTATTTCCGAGGCCGTGCCTCTTGGGGCTAAGAAAACATGGGAAATGTCAGTGCTGACCGTGGTATCCATTGTAAAGCTTATCCAGCGGGTGATACCTGCAGATACCATAGGAGGTCCCATACTTATTGTGCAGATGGCAGGTGAACAGGCGTCCAGAGGGCTTTTAGATTTTATTTTGTTTATGGCTATCATAAACATCAACCTCGGGATAATAAATTTACTTCCCATCCCCATACTTGATGGAGGACATATCCTGTTTCTTGGAATCGAGGCGATAAGCAAAAAACCAATAAATGAAAAAGTCATAGCAATAGCACAGAGAGTCGGGCTTGCTATCATCCTTACTATTATGGTCTTTGCATTATATAACGATATAATAAGGTTGGTTACGGGAAAACAGTTGTTCTGATGAAACCGGCAGCATTTAAAACCCAGGTCTCTTCAGGCGGGGTAATATTCAGGAAACAAGGCAATAACATGGAAATTGCCTTGGTGGCAGTAAAGGGAGGCACTGTCTGGTGTCTTCCGAAAGGCCTTATTGATAAGGGAGAAGTTCCTGAAAAAACCGCCATAAGAGAGGTGGCAGAAGAGACAGGTCTTAAAGGCAGGATTGTCGAAAAGCTGGGAGACATAACATACTGGTATTATGTGAAAGAGGAAAATGCAAGGTGCAAGAAGACCGTACATTTTTTCCTTATGGAGTATGAAGGCGGGGATATTTCGAACCACGACCATGAGGTAGATGATGCATCCTGGTTTACGGTTGATGAGGCAATGGAGAAGGCCAGCTATAAGGGAGAAAGGGATGTAATAGGGAAAGCAAGGGAAAAATTAATAAATGAAAAAGATATTAAGCTGGCATGAACTAAAGGCAGTTGTTGATGACCTGAAGGCCGATGGCAGGAGAATTGTTTTCACCAACGGTTGTTTCGACATTATCCATATGGGGCATATAAGGTATCTTAAAGAGGCAAAGTTACTGGGAGATGTGCTTGTTGTAGGTTTAAACTCAGACAGGTCTGTTTCTGTTATAAAACCAAAAAGGCCAATCAATGTTCAGGAACACAGGGCAGAAGTTTTGTCTTCGCTCGAGATGGTGGATTATATAACGCTTTTTGATGAAGAGACTCCTTATGAATTAATCAATTTATTAAAACCCGATATCCTTGTTAAAGGCGGTGACTGGAAGAAAGAGGATATTGTTGGTTCTGACATTGCAAAAGAGACTCATGTGCTTCCGTACATAAAGGGAATATCAACCTCGGAGATAATAGAGAAGATAAAAAGTCTTTAATGTTGTAATCCGCACACCCCAACGTTTCTCAGTCAACCCAAATAATGCATTTAGATTTTAAAGCTGGCAGGCACATATGCCTACCGCGAATTGCATTATTTAGGTTAACGGGTCGACGGGGCTTTTGCCTTACCCCTCTCTGAAATTTACGAATAAAGCAAACTGAAGATAATAATAAAATACATTATATGTATGTTATTAAAAAGGAAAAATCTATCTACAACATATTTGTGCTTTAAAAGTTAAAAGATATGTTGTAATATCTAATTATGATTTGACCGGGTTGAAGATATAACGGAATAGCTGTATCGTTTGGAATTGTAAAAAGAGGATTGTATAATGAGGATTGTATAATGAGGATTGTATAATGAGGGTCTGTGATGTATAAAGCAGAGTTTTAAAACAGGATGAAGAAGGCCATATTCTTTGATCTTTACGGGACATTGATTGATATAAGGACCAATGAGCATGACCCCGGTGTTTATTCCTTCCTTTCCAGATATCTATCTTATCATTCGGTTTATATAACGCCTGAGGAACTAAAAGGTTCATATTTTGGAGGAATTGAAAAATATTTTGATCAGAGCGGGGAAGAATACCCCGAGGTTAATGTGCTTGAGGTTTTCAATGAAATTTTACACGGACATGGCATTAGAAGTTATGATCTATCTGTTATTACTGATACGACACTGCTTTTCCGTTTATTGACCATGAGGAACTTTGATCTTTTTCCGTACCTGAACGAGACCCTGACCCGCCTGAGCAGAGACTATAGTATGGCAATAATTGCTGATGCCCAGTGGGTTTTTGCCGAGCCGGAGATAGAGATGCTAGGCCTGGGACGGTTCTTCAAGCTTAAAATTCTATCGTCTCAGTACAGTTATAAAAAACCTGATTTAAGGCTCTATGAGTTGGGTATGGAAAAACTCGAAGTAAAACCGGAAGAGTCCGTATATATCGGCAGCATCGCAAGAAGAGACCTTGTGGGTGCAAAAAAAGCCGGGATGAAATGTGTCCTTTTCAGGTCAGAATGTCCTGAACACGAAAATCTGATAGCTGATGGGTGTTTTTTTGACTACACTGTGTTAGAGAACATCCTCAATGCGATATTCTAAATTCAGCCTTTCTGTTTTTCCCCTTGCTCCATGCGATTTATTCTTTGCCCTTTGCGCTGTGCACTTTGCGATTTTGCGCCATGCGGATTTGTGTTAAACCTCGAATACGTTTTTATTTTTGTGCCAAGTGCTGACTTCTTACTGTTTACTGTTTTTTTGTGCCTACTGCTTACTGCTTAGTGTCTACTATCCTTTCCTCAACCTTAACCTGTCCTTAGTGCTTACTGCTTACTATTTCCGCCTTGCGCTTAATCAGATAAAAGAAATCCCGGGATTTTAAAGCAGAATATAGTAAAATATGTAGTATAACGGCTTATTTAAGCATGCCATAAATGGAGTGATAAATTGATAAAAAACATCAAGATTGTAGAACACATGGAGAAGGATTTTATCTCAAAACAGAAACTTTCCTATAAAAAATCCATGCAAATATTTGAGGCTATGTGGAATGAAGGAATAGGACTTAATATCCTGCCTCCCAAAGAACCGTTAAAAGGCATAGAAGTTGATATAAAGATTGCCAAAGTGCTGAATTCATGTTTGAGAAAATCCTCTCCAGGATAGGTTTAAGTCTCACCAGACACAGCCTTCCTTATATGATTATCGGGGGACAGGCTGTGTTGCTTTACGGAGAACCCCGCCTTACAAGAGATATAGACATTACCCTCGGGGTTGGTGTTGACTATATTGACAAACTTCTTATCGTTGTTCGGGAACTTTCCCTTAAACCCATCCCTGTAGACATAGAATCCTTTGTCAGGCAAACCATGGTGTTGCCTGCTTTTGATGAAACTACCGGAATAAGAGTAGATTTTATCTTCTCTTTCACGCCTTATGAAACAGAGGCAATAAAGAGGGCACGAAGGATAAAAATACTTGAACAAGAGGTCTGTTTCGCCTCTCCTGAAGATGTGATCATCCATAAAATCTTCGCCGGAAGACCCCGGGACATAGAGGACGTGAGAACGATAATTCTCAAAAACCCTGAGATCGATATTCAGTATATAAAACGCTGGCTGAAAGAATTCGATGCATCCTCTGACAAAAAAGATTTCCTAAAGACCTTTGAGGAGATATTAAAAAGTTAACCGAACTCCTTATGCTTAGCGCCTAGTGCTTGCTGTTAGTTCTTTGTGCCTACTGCATACTGCTTACTTCCTGCTATTTTTTCTCAGCCTTAACCTCAACCTGTCTTTTGAATTTGAAATTTGGATTTTGGAATTTGAACCTTGGAATTTTGCATCGTTGCTTTCAAGCTATAAGCTTTTCAATATGGGCTATCAGCTGTGAACTATATCATTTTAGTCTTGACAAAGCAGGTTTTTTCAGCTACCATTCATTATGGTAATTATACCATGTTTTATGGTAGGCTTATTATGCTTGAAGGTTTATTCGGAAACATAATAATTGAAAAAATCTTCTTCATGCTCTACGTCTACGGGGAAGGATACCCTCTTGGACTGGCAAAGACCTTTGGAGAACCCGTGAACAGAATCCAGCAGCAACTGAGAAGACTCGAAAATGCTGGCATAGTTGTGAGCCGTCTTGTCGGCAGGGTGAGAATCTATAATTTCAATCCGAGATATCCGCTGCTTAGTCAGTTAAAAGCACTGGTGGCAAAAGCATACGAATTTCTTCCTGAAAAGGAAAAGGAGACTTATTACAGGAAGCGGACGAGGCCAAGGAGAGCCGGCAAGCCCCTGTGAGGACAGACTGGAAAAAGATAGGGATAAAGCAACTGGCAGCCCTCATATCTGAAAAACTTCGGGAACGAGGAATTGATGCGATACTTGTGGGCGGTGCCTGCGTTTCAATATATACAAAAAACAGATATCTATCTTTCGACCTCGACTTTGTAACCCATGCTACTTTAAAAAAGGTCGCTACTGCTCTGGCAGATATTGGTTTTAAGCGCGAAAGTTCACGCCATTTTATCCGTTCCGGCTGTCCTTTTTTTATAGAATTCGTTGCACCACCAGCTGCTATAGGCAATGAACCCGTCAGGGACAAAGTCAGGCTGAAGACAAAGATGGGCACTGTTGTTATGCTAACTCCCACGGACAGTGTCAAAGACAGACTTGCAGCTTATTATCACTGGAATGACCCACAGGCTCTGGAGCAGGCGCTCATGGTAGCAAAAGCACAGAAAATAAACCTGCGGGATGTGAAACGCTGGTCAGAGAAAGAAGGTCACACAGAAAAATATAGGGAATTTCTGAACCGACTGCGTGCTAAAAGCTAAGTCTGCCCTATTAGTTCTTAACATCAACCTTGAATCTTTAGTGTTAAGTGTTATTGCGCTTTGCGCCTTAGGCTTTACGTTTTTTGTGCCTACTGCTTACTGTCTACTGCCTACTATCTATTCCTTAACCTCAACCTATCTTCAATGCTTGTCAGCTTTCTGATTCTTGTGCTATATTACCCCATCCTCCATAAAGGAGGGAGAGAATTTTGAAAAAGATTTCAGGGGGAAAAACTTTTAAGCCTGTTCTTACAAAAGGAATGGGCTTTTTTATTTTGTGATCCAGGCAAGGAGAGTAATTGATAGGGATGATGAAAGCCAAAAGAGATAAAATAGAACCGTCCCTTTTAACGTCTGAGAGAAAAAATATTTCTTATTATTGATTTTAAGTATACAGTTGTAGTATATTGTAAGCATAATGGAAATAGTTTTTGATTCCTCAACACTTATATT
>MHEF01000049.1:728-5309 GCA_001805125.1 Nitrospirae bacterium RBG_13_39_12 | reverse complement strand
TTAAACATGACCTCAACCTGCGGGACAGTTGATTCTACAATGGTTTTACCATCTACTGACTTCCAGGGGACAAACCTGTTCCAGTCACTTGTAATTGTTCCGCATCTGGCTTCCCAACCATCGGAAGCTATAAGGAGGGCGTTGTATGTGAAAAGATATGGAATAAGATATTTGTAGGTCTGTAACTGGTTGTAAGCAGTTTTAGTGGTTGCATTCTCATCTGTCGGATTCTTTAATTCGATGACCACAAGAGGCAGTCCATTGACAAACAGAATTATGTCAGGACGTTTATTATTGTTACTCTCAATAATGGTGAACTGATTGACAGCAAGGAACTCATTGTTGTCAGGATCATTGAAATCAACAAGATATACTTTATCACCCCGGATATTACCATCTTTCCTGTACTCAATGTCAATCCCCTCGGTTAAGTACTTGTGAAATGTCTCGTTATTGATGAGCAGGTCAGGACTTGAAGTACGAAGTACTTTCTTTAGAGCCTCATCTTTTGCATCAGCGGGAATGAGGGTATTAAGTCTTTCAATAGCACTTTTGAGACGGTTGACCAGGATCACCTCATTGTATAATCTTTCAGTAGCCAGACCATCGGGTGAAATATCCGGACCATAGAGATAACCATAGTCAAGTTCCTTGAGGTAATCAAGACAGATATGTTCTGTTTCGTATTCGGTGATGGTACGCATTTCGTGGAGTCTCTATTTCAATTTCGTGGAGTCTCTATATTAATCCGGATCCTGAGAAAAAGAATAATATAAGTGTAAGTAATTATATATCATGTGCTTATCTGTCTTTCTTTTTCATTTTCTTTTTCATCTCTATTTTTTTTTGCCAACGAGTACCTCCTATAAGTCTTTCCACCGGAATGATCAAGAATTCCTGTTTTTGCCATCTTATAAATGCATTTCCTCAAGTCTTTTAATTGAACCTCCACCAACCTCTTTCCAATGTCTGAAACCTGACTTTCAGGATGCATTAAAAGATCTTCTTCAATCAGGGCTTGTAACCGATGAGATTCTATTGTAACAAGAGATGGTCTTATATTAACTTTTGCACTTGCTATAAGTTTAGGATTAATAAGATATTCGGTTCCCTTTCTGTAACCTCTTGAAATAATCAATCCTTGACCGACCAGGCCACTTATCCAGGTGCGAAGCCTCTCGTCCATATTGAATTGAAGTTCTTTTGATAATTGAGTAGAGGAGATCTTCCTTTCCCTGACGATCACTCCCATGGCAATCATTTCCTTCTGTTTCAGAACAAAATGCTCTGTAATATAGGAAAGAAGATGTAAAGAGTTTTCCTCAATAAGTTTTGCTTCCTGAATCACTTTTGTAGAATCATACTCAGAAATAATCTCGGGGAATGGCTTCCCGAACCTACTGTTTACCTCATAGATCATATCATACCCGGATCCTTCACCCTCCATCAGATTCATATCATGCAAGACATTAATCAGATGAGGATTTCTGCGCCTTCTTTGGTGCAGTATGTTGTTCTTTGTAACTCCTGTGGGAAGTCCCCCGGGATTTGTTATTTCAAGTCTGTTATCAAAAACCTCAATAAAAATATCACCCGAAATAGTATAGGATTTATGTGCGATGGCATTTATAAGGAGTTCTCGTATTACTTTTGCCGGGTAATGACGTATGGGTTCACGAAACATCCCTTTAGGGAGTTCATGGAAATAGGTAAGTTCAACAGCTTTTTTCTCAATGTCAAGTATCAGGTCTTTTGGATTAAGAGCACAGTCATGCCAAACCTCTTTCCGAACTTTAACTTCATTCTTGTCATAAACGATATACTGAACTGTAACCGGGTAGGAGATCCTTGCTCTTTGCCCTGGGTACCCGAGCCAAAGTAATCCAAGGTTCGTCAGATACTCTCCATCAATTAAATTATAATACTCCAGAATCTCAATATCAGCCTTGCTCCTGACATTTTCACTCGTCTTAACAGAAGTTCTGATATTTAAAGCAAATGAGATGATTTCAGAAGGATTAATGTCCTTGATTTTGATGTTCCTGGATGTGACAAGTTCCCATTGGAAAGAATCCTTCTCGGCTACCAGATGGCTTATATCCTCACTTCGCACAGGGTGACATTCATCACCAACTCTAATAAAAATCTTTCCATCAGAAGTGGTTGCGATGGACTTGGTAGATGGAAGAACCGTCAAGATGAAATACTGTCCTCCATTCTTATGTCGCATAATCTCTGATACCGTAATAGCAGTATTAAAACATAGCTGACGCAACCTGTTTACTGATTTGTTAATTGTTACCTGTTCCACCTTTTGATTAGGTGGAGGTAATTTAGTATTATCATCGAAGCCGATATAAATCGTTCCTCCCTGAGAATTGGCAAGACAGATACACGTCTTAACGAGGTCAGAGAAACCGCTGTCTCCTTTTGTGACCTTTTGAATACTCTTGTATTCTATGATACTGTTTTCAGTTTCCATTTATGCAACTCGTATTTTGCCGGTCATTAACTTCGGGAGTAGGGCGTCACGCATAGTAGTAAGTGTTTTGACCTCTTGATTGTTTAAATATTTTTTCTCAAATAATGGTTTGAGTAAAACATTGAATTTATTAATTGTATCAATGTCAGGGCAAATAATCGCAGTCATCAAGGCTTGATTTCTATTTAAACCTGGCACAGCACTATCTGAGCCTATTTTTTTAAAATCCTGACTTAAAAGTAAATAATAATGAAAGTATAATCCCGTTGCACCGACCTGGTCTTCAATATAGAATGTTGTATCTATTGGATAAAATTCTTCATCCAACCATATTACCTCCCCAATAGTGCCTTTTCTGCCAACAACTATTCCAGGTGATTTAACTAATGGTTCATTATGAAATCCTACTATACCACTTGAACCTACTACCGGATACTTACCGCCAATCCTGTTTTCTAATTTTAATGCCTTGCCATATTTTAAATTAATTATATCACCAAGCTTCCCTTTCCTCCATCCCTTCGGCAATCTGCTGACGCTTCGGTCAGCATTTACAACATCCACCAGCTCCCCATCAAATCCCGGGAACCGGAAGTCAACAAACCACTCCTTGAAGATTGCCCGGGCAATGGCTTCAAGGATTTTGTTCATCTGGAGGTTGAGTTCAATCTTGTCGTCAAGGGAGGAGAGGATGGAGGCGATTCGTTCTCCTAAATAGTCTCCTGGATAATTTATAGGTATTGCTAAAAGATTCTCTTTATTTAACTTGGGTTGTACTGCACCTGTGATATAGGGAGATAAATCAGTATTCTGTAAGTAATAAGCCATGTAATCATTCAACCAATTTTGCCTTCCCTTAAAAATATGAGCATGGTTATTAACCCAAAACTTCCCATCTGCCTTAAATGCAATGGGAGTTTGTCTTGTTCTTAGATTTTCACCGTCCTCTGATATTAGAAGGTGTTCTCCCTCAAATAAATAGTCATCAATATAATCAAAAATACCCGATGCTCCATAATAAGGGTAAATGCCTTTTTTTGATTCACGTTGTCTTGAATTAAGAGGTACTCTTTTACTATTATGAAGTTCCCCAAGATCAGTCAACTTGTATGTTTTCCATCCTTCCGGTATCATTCTTTTTTCATTTAAATCTGCACAGGGCTCAGTGCACAGGGCTCAGTGCAAAAACATACATTTTCATGCTTAACATTTTTTTCTGTCTCTCTGACATTACTGCTCTTATATGCACATCTGTTGTGCATGAGACTGGCGTCATGCACAATATTTAATGTAATATGTGCATCAGGACAATAATATGTATAATAATTGTGCATGAGGGAACCTTCATGCACTAAGATTGCTGACATTTGTGCATCAGCTCTTTGAAAGTATGTCATACAGTTTAACATTTCTGTATAATGTCTCCTTGCCTTCACGTTCAGGAGCAAGAATTTTAAGCTCCTGTAACTTTTTCAGGTACTTGCTTGCAGTATTTCTTGATGCAATGCCTTTCTGAACTACAATACCAATGGAACAATAAGGCTGACCAAATATTACCTCAATCAATTCCCTGGAATATATATCCGGTGCATCGTCCCTTACTCTGGTAACCGTCTGATTGAACAGGTCATAGATGTCATTAACCTTGCCGAGAGTAAAAACTGACGTCTGCCTTACAGCTTCAAGAATGTAAAGTATCCATGCTTCCCAACTTCCGTTTTCTGATACATCTCTGAGCAGCTTAAAGTATTCACTTTTATACTCAAGAATGAATTTAGACAGATATAAAACCGGCAGATCAAGTAATCCGTATCTGCACATGAACAGGACATTTAGAATCCTTCCTGTTCTTCCGTTTCCGTCAGAAAAAGGATGTATAGCTTCAAACTGATAATGCAGCATTGCCATCTTTAGCAGAGGGTCCAATCCTGTTGTGGAATCAGCAAAATCCTGCCACTCTCTGAGCTTCTTATCAAGAACCTTCCCTGGTTCGGGTGGTGTATATACGTTCCCGTAAGCATTCCCTATCCAGACCTGTCTGTCCCTGACTTTTTCATCCCTTTCTGTTATGGTACGAAAGATTTCAATAATCACAGGAA
>MHEF01000049.1:0-644 GCA_001805125.1 Nitrospirae bacterium RBG_13_39_12 | reverse complement strand
CACCAGGATTAGTTGATGATGAGAATGCCTTAAAAAGTTTGTCGTTGCTTGTAACTACATTTTCTATTGTTGAACTGTCCTTTGCTTCCTGAAGAACCAAAGTATTGATCAGCATCAAAGGATCAGGCATTATGGGCAGCCTTCCTTTGAGTTCAGCAAGAGCAACTCTTGATTCAGCAAGCTTCTTATATACAGCTACCGTCTCAAAAATACCGGAATCGGGAGGCAACGGAGGCAGATCGTTGAATGGTAAATCCTTATTGAACATATATCTGAGATTAGCCTGTTATTCTATTTTAAAACCTATATTTTTAAGATTCTTCTTAATTTCCTCATCAAGTTGAGATGATTTTGAAATCTGGTCCCTTAGTTCCTGTGTCAGTTTCTTCATCTTCTCCCCAAACATAATCCCATCATCTTCCTCCTCTTTAAATTCAATGTACCTGCCTGGCGTAAGTATGTGGTTGTTTTTCCGAATCTCATCAATAGTGACTGACTTGCACAGTCCGGGAACATCTTTGTACTTCTTCTCCCACTCTTTGCTTCTCCAGGTGTGATAAATCCCGCCAATCCTGACTATATCCTCCTGAGTCAGTTCTTTCTGCCGCCGGCTGATCATTGTTCCTAACTCCCTGGCATCAATG
>MHEF01000048.1 GCA_001805125.1 Nitrospirae bacterium RBG_13_39_12 | reverse complement strand
CAAGGTCAATAATGTCATTGATCAATGGCAGACCCCAATGATCCCTTTATTTACGTTCTATCCCAGAACTTGCAAATCTTTCTGTTTTCCACGGCTTTCAACAGACAACAAACTTTCGAGTCACGCGTGAAGAAGGTGAGACCGTAATGAAGATTATAAAAAAAGAGACTGATAACGATGGCATCAACCCAGACGCGGATTAAAGCTGTTTGATTTTGACAAAGCTGATTGTCCCTACGCGTTATTTATTAATTTTTTAAGACTGTATTCAGCTCTATCTTGGTTTCCGTAAAGAAAGAAAAACAAGGGCAAACCCCTTCTTCTTTCACTCTCTTCACATTTGAACTGATTTAATACACATTGCAAACATATTGCCCCACGTTTTAATCAGAATAAATCTTCTTTAAAAACAGGTATATTTAAGGTATAATAAATATACTATGGAGTTTGAGTTTGATCCCGCTAAAAGCGATAGCAATAAGAAGAAGCATAGTATTGATTTTTATGAAGCGCAAGTTCTTTGGGACGACCCTGACTTAATAGAGATTCCTTTAAAAACAAGCGATGAACCAAGATTTTTAGTAATAGGAAAAATTTCAGAAAAATATTGGTCAGGAATTATAACTTACAGAAGTAATAAGACAAGAATTATTTCAGTGCGCTGTTCGAGAAAAGAGGAGGTTGATATATATGAAAGCTATAAAGGCTAAAGAAATTGAAAAGAAATTTGATGAAAGCGAGGATATTTCAAAATATCTCGATTTGTCAAAGGCAAGAAGACCCAAGCAGGAACAGAAAAGAGTAAACGTAGATTTCCCTTTGTGGATGATTAATTTATTGGATAAGGAAGCAAGACGATTGGGTGTGCCTCGGCAATCCATCATCAAGGTCTGGGTGGCAGAGCGTCTTGAAAAGGCATCTTGATAATATTTGATTTTAACAAATCGCTTGTGTGGATGGCGTTCCGCCACCGCACAGTTCCGCATTATACAATTCTTCTGTAAATCATTACTTTTCGTCTTTCGTAACTTTTGCTCATTTGTGGCTGAAGTCCTTCATGTTCTATCTGTTAGGTTGGATTGTGCAGGCAGGCATAGGGGCTAAGTTGGTGCCGAAGGCGGGATTTGAACCCGCATGGGTTACCCCACACGCCCCTCAAACGTGCGTGTCTACCAGGTTCCACCACTTCGGCATGAGCAATTAATGCTACTACAAAAATCCAGGGGTTTTCAAGTCGCTAATCTGAAAATGTATTTCTTTAGATATCAGGAAATGCGTTCTTTGTAAATGATAATTTTTATCTGTTTTTTTAACCCTTCAATATATGACTTTAGTGCTTTTTCTTTCCTGTCATTAAGCATTTGCTCATTGAGCATCTGTGTGACCTGATTGTCTCCAGATACATTTCCCAGATTAAAGGTGATATTTGATGAATCAACAGACAACTCTATTAACCTTCTCATTTTTTTGATTGTTAGTTCCTGGCGTTTTGAATTCTCGTATTCCTCCGGTGTTACTCTGATCAGTCTAAGCCTGTTGATATATACATTATTATCAAATACACTGTTTCTCATGAATGCAGGTTCATGTATTATTGATTCTTGGAGTTCTTCGTCACTTACACTGATACCCAATTCTTTGGCTTCAGTGAGCAGTATCCGCTCGTCTATCATAGAATCGAGGACATTTTCTTTCAGGTTCATCTTCTTTTCCATCTCCTCGTCAAACTTATCCTTGTATATTTCCCTGTAAAAGCGGAATACCCTGTCATAAGTATTCCAGTAGTCTGTAGCACTTATCTTGTATTTCCCAACCTCTGCTACAATATCTTTTCCTCCTGTGTTATCAACCCTGCCCATCCCCCAGAATACAAAAGAAAGAATAACTATAAAAAAAAGGAAATAGAAATATTTTGCATGTTTTCGCAGCCCCTTGAGCATAAACTAATACCTCCCTGTGAAATAATCATTTATGATATCTCTGTGGTCAAATGCTATTTGATCAGGCAAGATGTCTTTGGTAAATATACCTATTTTTCTTGCATCATCTCCTGCACGTGCATTTCCTTTTGCCTTTGCTATAAAAACTATTGTAACAGTATGATGCCTTGGATCTCTCTCCGGATCAGAGTATGAATGAAACTGCCTCAATAGTTTAACGTTAAGATCTGTCTCCTCTTTTGCCTCCCGTAAGGCAGCAGATTCGAGTGTTTCTCCATAATCTACGAACCCCCCCGGCAGTGCCCATCCTTCAGGCGGATTCTTCCTTTTTATTAAAATGATGCCTTTTTTATATTCTATTATAAGGTCTATAGTGAGAAAAGGGTTCCTTGGATTACTGCTGTTCTTCAAGTCCTATTTCTATCTCCTTCTCAGGCACTATTGTTGAAATAGCATGTTTGTATACAAGTGAGAGGAGAGTTTCTTTTAAAAGTATTACAAAATTGTCAAATCCTTTTATAATGCCTTTTAACCTTACCCCATTAGTAAGATATATAACTACAGGAATTTTTTCTTTCCTTAGTTGATTCAGAAAGCTGTCCTGAAGATTCGGCCCCTTACCGGAAATAGTCATACCATGTTCTCCTTTAATTTTACTTTTTACCATAAATTATTTTTCTTAATATTGCAAGCCTCGGGTTTCTAATAAGTTCATAAGTAAAACCACATTCACGGCTTATTGCTGTCATTCTGGCTTGTCCAGAATCCTTCTGACTCGTTCGGAATCACAGAAAGATTCCCGACAAGCGGGAATGACATACAGTGAGCCATTACCTATGAACATCTTATAGTAACTGTTACAATAAGTACCTGAGAACATGATTAACACGCATAAAAGCCTCGTGGCTGTCATCAATCCCTGTTATGTCAAACCAGTGAATGTCCTTTTCCTTCCTGAACCATGTGAACTGCCTTTTGGCATATCTCTTTGACCCCCTTTTTATCAGCCTGATGCTTTCATCTAAAGTGGTCTTTCCGTTGAGATACATTGCGGTCTCTTTATATCCAATAGCCTGCATAGAAGGCAATGGTGAAACGGGGAGACGGTGAATCGGTGAATCGGAGAAACTTTTTTTCTCTGCATCTCCTATCATCTCTATTACCTTCTTAACTTCGTTAACTAACCCATCAATTATCATTTTATCAACTCTTTTTTCAATAATTTTATAAAGTTCTTTTCTGTCTCTTGAAAGGCCGATCTTAATGAAACTATAAGAGAGCGGCCTGGTAAGTTTTCTCTGCATCTCTGATACGGTTTCTTTACTTTTAAGACAGACTTCCAAAGCCCTTATAATCCTTCGGGTGTCATTTGGTGTTATTTTATGTGCAGCTTCAGGGTCAATTTCTTTTATGTAATTGTAAAGAATGCCTTTTTCTTCTTTTTCCATTGAGAGAAGCTCATCACGCAATGACCAGTCAGCAGAAGGACCACTGAAAATTCCCCTTGTCATAGCTTTGATATATAGGCCTGTACCACCAACCACAATAGGGATTTTCCCTTTCTCAAGCAGTTTATTTATGACTGGTACTACATCTCCAATATACCTGCCTGTACTGTAAGATTCCCATGGATCAACTATATCGATTATATGATGTTTGACCATCGCCCTTTCTTCGGGTAATGGTTTGGCTGTTCCAATATCCATGTGTCTGTAAATCTGCATTGAATCTGCACTGATTATTTCAGTATCCAATGATTTTGCAAGAAGGAGTGACACCCCGGTCTTTCCAACACCTGTCGGACCAAGGAGGATAAGAACTTTATTCATTTCCTCTTAAACATCTTATTTAAGTCATCCAGAGAAAGAAATATTCTTGTTGGTCTGCCATGCTAGATGGTGTCAGACTTGACAGCCTGTTGAAAAACTAACATTTTACAGAACAATTTCTCTTATAAGAATACAGTTTCTCAAAATAATTAAATATCCATTCTAAAAATTCTAATAAGCTATTCAAAAAAGGCGAAGCATATGGCTGTTTTGCTGCAAGGGCTTCCCTGTGAGGTCCTTTTCCGGATAAGAGTTTAACCATCCTCTTTATGTTCTGTGCTGTAGATGTCATCAAGACTTGCTCTTTTACAAATTTCAATCTCCGAAATTTTGCGGTTCTCATTCCCATAAATTCCTTTGCCTCTCCAAATAACTCCTCGATCCTCTTCCTCATTCTCTGAGATCTTCGATATGCTTTCGTTTTGTTGAGTTCTTTCGCCTTACTAATAGAATCTTCATATATGTGAAAACCAACCGAACGTGCCCTGTCTTTTGTGCACTCATGCTTTTTCATGCAAACTTTGCAGTCCTTTGTCCGTGCTCTGTATACATATTGCCTGCTCCGCTTGTGTATCCCCCAATATCTCATCTCTTTGCCTTCAGGACAAAGATATATATCATTTGCTTCGTCATATGTAAATGATTCCCTTGTGTAAATACCTTTGTGGTTGTGTCTCTGGTACTCAAATATAGGTATGTGAGGCTTTATGTTTTCATTGATAAGATTATTTATAAATTCTCCTGTTGCATAACCTTTGTCTGCTCCTATACTCTCAGGAATTATCTTATGCTTCCACTTTATCCTGCGTATCTGTTCAAGGGCTTTCTTACTGTCTGTCTTTAAATCAGGTTTGCCTACGTCTGATCCGATGATTATTCTGCTCTTATTGTCCATCACATATGTCGCTGCATGATACAGATCTGTGGTCGCCCTGAATGATGCATTTGCTCTTATGTAGGCGCTATCAACCGTTATCTGTTTCCCTGTAAGTAATCCCTTCTCTGTACATTGCCTTATGATCTCATCAAATATCTCTTGACATATGCCGCTCTCTGCAAATCTCTCATGACGATTCTTTGAGAATGTCGAGTGGTCCGGAATGGTGTCTTCCATATTTAATCCCACAAACCATCTGTACCCTATATGCATCTTTACTTCTTCGCATAATCTCCTCTCAGATGTAATCCCGTATAAATAGCCGATAAGAAGCATGCGTAATAATATCTCAGGATCAATAGATGGACGACCTGTATGACTGTATAAATGCCTTACTTTATTTTTAATAAATCCAAAATCTATATGCTGATCAACCAGTCTTAACAGATGGCCTTCAGGAACTATGTCTTCCATCCGAATGTAGTAGAAATCGTCATGGAGTCAGACTTGACTATTGATAATTTCCTTTTTTCCTTCGGTTTCCATAATAGATATATGCCTTTGTAAATAAGACCAGTGTCTCTTTCTCCCTGACCGCTGTTCTTTGTATATACTCTACTATCTTCATCTCAATATGCTTTTAACACTACAGCGAACTTTTCAATAAAAACCGCTAATCAATGGCTTTTAGTCGTC
>MHEF01000047.1:5015-5263 GCA_001805125.1 Nitrospirae bacterium RBG_13_39_12 | reverse complement strand
GACCCTCAGAGAAACAAGAGAAACCATATTAAAGGAGATGGAGAAACAGAATATCACCATCGATGAGACCCGCCTGAATGACCTTAACCTGCTCAAGCGTCATGTTCTTAAGCGATGTATCTACGGTGTTGATCTTAATCGTATGGCAGTAGAACTTGCAAAGATCTCTCTCTGGCTTGACTGTTTCACTCTCGGAGCGCCGCTTTCCTTCCTCGATCATCATTTCAAGTGCGGGAATTCATTGATAG
>MHEF01000047.1:4228-4979 GCA_001805125.1 Nitrospirae bacterium RBG_13_39_12 | reverse complement strand
GACAAATGAATCTACTTGCACGAAGTCAATTTGCTGGTGCAAAGTTGGCTGTTGGTACAATGATCCAAGTGGGAGCTACTCCGGATATAACCTCTGCGCAAGCCCGTGAATCTCGTAAACAATATAATATTGCTTCCATAGCTTTAGCACCAATCAGAAGACTTTTCGATATCTATCTGAGTCAATGGTTTGGAAATAATATCACTAAATTAGGGAAAGGAAAAAATGCTGTTGAACATAATCCTGCCCTTGAATTTCTGCGTGATGGGATTTCAGAGGAGTGGGCTTTTCGTCCGGAGAAAACACATTTACCTAAAGGAGTCGATTTGGTTGCAAGGATTGCCTTGAATGCATCAAAAGAAAAGATGTTTTTCCATTGGGGCTTAGAGTTTCCGGAAGTTTTCTATGGCCCGCGTTCAGGAACAACTCAGGTTATTGAACGCAAGGATAGTCCTGGATTTGATGCAGTTATTGGTAATCCGCCTTATGATGTTTTCACGGAATCTCAGTATGATTTACGATCTGAAGCTGCAGGCACTGGTAACCTCTTTGGCCATTTTATTATCAGAGGTGTGTATTTAACAAAATCTGGAGGTTCTTTTAGTTTTGTTGTTCCACTTTCACTTTCGTGTGGGAGTGACTATGAAGAAGTGCGCAGAGCATTATATAAAAACTTCGGTCATCTCAGAACTACTCATTATTCAATTAGACCTGCCAAATTATTTCCTGATGTTGATCAGAGAATAACCAT
>MHEF01000047.1:0-4218 GCA_001805125.1 Nitrospirae bacterium RBG_13_39_12 | reverse complement strand
AAAGAAAAAGGTAAAATGCCTTGCATTGTTGAGTCCTCCCGTCTTTATAGATTTAACGATGGAGAACAGGCACAGGTTGTTATAAATGCTATAACAGGCATTGTTGGCCCTAAAAGCGAGGGATACATACCAAGGGTTTCTGATGAGACAGGAGCATCAATTTATAAGAAGTTTCTCTCAATAAAGACTACCATTGCTGATTTTCTATCAAAAGACTCAGATGATCCAAATAACACAAAATGGTGGTTTCATTCTGTGGGCAGATACTGGTTAAAGGCTTATGATTCTATCCCATACTTTACAAGAAACGGTATCACAGGAATTTCAACGAACCTGCATGAGATGCTTGCTCTATCAGAGAGAGCAGCAATGGTTTGCGTAGGAATTATTAATTCTGATCTCTTTTATTTTTGGTGGATTATGCAATCAGATGAATTCCATCTTTTAACTACTGAAATTTCGTCAATGCCAATGCCCGAAAGTCTTTTATCAGACAAAAGACTCGAAACTGCAGTGAAAGCCCTGATGGATGATTACCAAAAGAATGCTTTAAGGAAGACCCTGAAAATTAAAAATGTAGCAATCCAGATGGATGAGATTCATGCTCGCAAGTCACGTGACTTGATTCTCGAGATCGATAAGATTTTAGCTCCACATTATGGACTTACAGATAAAGAACTAAATTTTTTGCAGACCTATGATGAAAGATTCAGATGTGGGACAGATGAAGAATGACGATTGGCTCATAGATCAGATTTTTCATAGGCTTTATAGGGTGAGTGAGGAGATAAAGATTGTGGAGGAAAGGCAAAAATAAACTTTCTGAAAGGGTTACTATATATAGGTGAAATCTGCTATAATTTGACTGGTGGCATCACTCCTAATATAGGTATCTTATGAAAATTAAAGAAGAATCCTGCATTATAGTCCTGCTTGGGAATTGGAATAAGTACATCCTTTCACCCGGTTGGTCTGCAAAAAATATTTTTAATGAACCTGGGTTAGGGGTGGAAATTGCCTTGGATCTTGGATTGCCACCACGATATACTTCAGAACAGTCTCATGTAAGGATGATCCCAACAGAAGATAATGTTACATTTGTAGCGTTACAGCATGATGATGAATGTCTGCAGAAAATGGAAAGTCTTGCATATGAATTAGTCAGCAAATTATCGTACACCCCTGTCAGGGCTTTCGGAGTAAATTTCAGTTTTTCTGATCAAGCGAATAAAAATGACTTACTTGGATTGTTTAAGTTCTCGGATACAGAACTATTAAGTAATTTTGGGTCTCAGTTCACATTTAATTCGGTCAGGAGAAGATTGATTGTAGAAAATAGAACGTTGAATCTTGCTATTTCTAACAAAGGTGACGAAGTGTTCTTTGATTTCAATTTTCATTACAGCGTTTCCGGCACAAGCGAAGTAATGAGTAAGATAAAGAATAGCGTTGTTGAGAACAAGAAGATCGCTGAGAATCTTTTAAAAAGCGTTTATAAATTGGATTACGATAATTTAGCGGTAAAAGGATAAGATGATTTTAGAAAAATTATCTCTTACAGAAACTCCAGAAGCAGTATGGGAAAAAGGCTATGAAACAAGCAACCCACAAAGATACCTTGCCGGCCGCAGGGAGTCCACGTTGCCGGTCATAATAGTCATCAGAAATCCTCATGCTGTTTCTTGTCTCGCAGAGCAAAGTTGTCACATTACTATCGATTACAAAGAAGCTGAAGTGCGGATGCAATTAGAAGATATCACAACGACCTATGGTGATATTCTTCTTGATACCTCAACAAAAATGCTTCTTATGGGAGCTGAACTGCTTGAAGATAAATACGTTATTGACAGTAAGCCAGAGATCTCTATTTTTCTGGATGAACACCACAAACTCATTGGTGCTCTGATAGAAACTTACGAACAAATCAGGAATATATTTGAAAAAAACATTGTTGAAATCCGTCTTTCGCTAAACAAAGACCTTGAGGAAGACTACACAGGATTATCCGTAGTCATAAAAACAACGTTAAAGTCTGGAGATTCACTTGCCCTTCTGGATAAATTCGATGATGAATATTGGCTGGACCTTGGTTCTGATATACGGAACATTGTAACGGTTATAGTCAGAAGCGTATGAGCTTTGACTGGAAGCTGTATGTCGAGTTATCTGAAGAGCTTATCAAGCATCAAAAAACTCCTTCGCTACAAGACGCCTACCTCCGTTCAGCAATAAGCCGCTCATACTATGGAGTATTTTGTATTGCAAGAAACTTGCTGATTCCGAAAACTGTCTTTTTCCCCAAAGAAGATATCCATAAATTTGTGAGAGAACAGTTTAACCTTGCGGTATCAAGAAAAGAAAAACAAATAGGAGCAAAACTGGGTCGTTTATGGACGGAGAGAAAGGCTGCTGATTATGAGGAAGATGAAATGTTCAATGATGAAAGGGCAAAAACCTCCTATAAAATGGCAGTTGATACACTAAATCTTCTTCAAGAACTTTCTAAAGCATAGAGACAGGAAATCTCCTAACCTTCTCCATATTTGATAGTTTTACCATCCGGTGAAGCGATGAAACAGTATTCATTCTTCCTTCTGAGCATATAATTCTCTTGACCCTTTATTAAAAAAGTTATATTATGTATGCCACAGGTAGGCTGTAGGAATGACAAACGGCGTACAAAATATAACAAGAAGCCCTTTAGGCAGAATGGAGGCGCGATTTCTTGCCAAGATAGGCATTCGCCCGACGTTTAGTATCCAGGATGCGCGCCGTGTCCTCGGACACCGAGAGAGTGATCCAACAAGACAATTTCTGGAACGTCTTCAAACTAAAGGCTGGATAAGACGTATAAAACGTGGCAGATTTGCTGTCATCCCGCTTTCATCAGGAGAAAACCGGACTCCACAACTTCATGAATTCATCGTTGCCATGGAATTAGTGTCTCCTTCAGCAATTGCATATTGGTCTGCGCTTAATCATCATGGCATGACCGAACAGCTTCCCCGGACAGTATTTGTTGCCACTAATCATCCTGTCCGTAGGCCTCCCGGTGAGGTGCTCGGAGTGCGCTACAAGATTATCTCGCTGCGGCCTGAGAAGTTTTTTGGCAATGTGAAGGACTGGATCAATGAGATGCCCTTTATGGTTACGGACAGGGAGAAGACCATAATTGATGGACTGGATCTACCACAATACGTCGGGGGAATAGCGGAAATCGCCAAGGCACTGACAACAGCCTGGGCACAGATCGATGAATCCAAACTCCGCAAATACGCAGGCAAAATAGGGAACAGCGCTGTTGCAAAAAGACTGGGGTTTATAATGGAAATGCTTGGATTGGGAGACGTAGAAAAGCTAAGAAAACTTACTGTTCTTGCACCGGGCTTTTCCCCGCTTGATCCCACACTTCCGCGCAAAGGAAAATACAACCGCAGGTGGGGGTTACTGATTAACGCAGAGATCAAGGCATGATTACGACTGCCGAACTACATCGCGTAGCGGAACAAGAAGGGCTTCGCTTCGATCAAGCTGAAAAGGACTATGTCATCCTGTGGGTTTTGTCAGGACTGGCTCGTTCCGGACTAACGCGTCATGGATGGATATTCAAAGGTGGAACATGTCTCAGGCATTGCTATTACGAAGGTTACAGATTCTCAGAAGACATAGATTTTAGTTGCAAGCCAGGTGGAGATAATCTGGACAAATCCCTTCAATTACTGCAAAAGAGTACGGGCAAGATCCAGAGCGAGTCAGGGATCAGGATAACGGTTAAGGAACCACACACTATTGAAGGGGATTTCCAGATTGAGATTCCTGTTGAATATAGCCGGGGTGGTACGCGAAGGCAGGGACTGCCACAGGTCAAGGTACACCTGACCTTTGATGAACCGATTCTTGACAAAGCCGTTGCCTGTTCAATCAAATCTCGATATTCCGACCTCTCCCCTTTCAAGGTGCACTCATACACAAAGAAAGAAATTGTTTTGGAAAAAATGCGTTCCCTTCTCCAGCAGCAGAAGAAATGGCCACGACCGAGAGATTTATATGACCTCTGGTATATGCTGTGCTACTCTGGGGAACATTTCGCATGGAGTGAGTTGTTGCCTATGTTTGAGGAGAAATGTCGTATCAGGGAAATCAGTTCTGATATTAAAGGGTTGACATCCAATAAGCTCAAGGAGTGGAATAAGAAAGCATGGAAAGATCGTTTAGGTC
>MHEF01000046.1:2847-5464 GCA_001805125.1 Nitrospirae bacterium RBG_13_39_12 | reverse complement strand
TTGCAGGTACAGCAAAAGGTGCTGATACTGTGCTGGTTATTAAGTCAGCCGCCTCCAAGAGGTTTCTTGACCTCAGGGTACTTGAGATACTTGCAAAACCGAGGGTTTAAGTCACCCTCCATTCACAAGTTCCTCGAAGCTCAGGAGGCTGAGAAATATTATCCTATACCTTCTTAAAAGTTGACTAAGTACAAAAAAAACAGCCCCCGGATTCCGGGGGCTGTTTGGCTGTAACTCTTTAATAAATTATATCCGTGCACCTTATTTGACAAGGACCAGCGACAATCGGAGGGCCAGTCTTGGCTGGGCATTTGATCACATAACTTCCTGCAGCCGGCATGTCTGGAATGCATTTGTATCCACATGGATAGGGATCTTGTGCCCCAAGGCCGGAGCCAGTAATGCAAGTACCCCATTCAACATGAAACCCTGAAGCGCAGGGGTTAGCAGGTTTTGCACGGTCACAACGAGAACCATCTGGTTTCATAGTGAATCCGGTAGGACAGTGAGGTGTTACCACTTGTACTTGTGTTGGCGCCGTTACCCCTGGTTTTATCTGCTTCTCTGCAGACCATCCCATAGAAACCAGACCTATAAGGAAACAAATTGACAGAATAACAATCATTAAACATTTGAAATTCTTCATAACTCCTCCTTATTGATTTAATATTTTAAAAATCTCTCAGAGAACCCTTACCTGTTCCTTTGTTACTCAGCTCAGATTTGTTCACCCCCCTTCTTTTTCTTGAGCCTGCCACCCTCTATAATATCACAAAAGGCTCCGAGCAGTGTAAATCATTTCCTGCTTCATTCTTGAAAGCGCCTTCTCGGCCACTTTTCTTGCAAAACCCATCTCCTTTGCTTCTAAGGAGCATTTATGCTACTTGTCTTGAATATAACCCATCTCATCAGACTTTCTCCGATTTCATCTCCTGGACCATATCCTGTAACAATCCAGTAATATTTCCGGCCTGGATTGAAAATCTTTGTGAGGACGCTCTCCGAAAAAGTATTTAATGTTTCCTGAAAGAAAAGCTCCATGTGCTGCTTTCTCCGATGATATTGTTTTCACTATCAAAACCTTCTACTTTCCAGTAATATTTCTGGTCTGGAGAAAAAATTTTCTTGAAGACGCTTTCAGGCAGCGCGTAAGACGCATCTTTTGCATACGCGGAAAATATGGGCTTTGAGCTGGGATTATCAAAGAACCGGATCAAAAAAAGTGTTGTTGTATTAAGCTTTTCCCACCCAAATTTAACAGGTAAATATTCAAGAACAGAATCATCCTCGGGGGATATGAGCTTTATGCTGAAGCGCTTACCTCCAAACTCGGCAGAGGTGACAAAATAGATGATCGAAGGCAGGGGTATTTCCGTAACAGGGCTTGTGATAATGAACCTGATGATATGCGAGCCGGGATCAAATGTCGGCAAAGTAGGGATTTCAGGAGTTTGTAAGGTAATACTCCCTGCAAAGGTGAGGTGCTGGGTTACTGTGCTTAAAACCCTGCTGTCCACTTCCCAAACCCCTTGCAATAACCCTGATCCGACAAACCGGATATCTGCAAATGCCTTGAGGTCAGGATAATTCCTATCAATTGTTATCTCTGCCCTTCTGTTTTCAAAATACATTTCTATCCTTTTGATATCAAAATCTGCGCCCGCTTCTGTTGTAATAGTGAAACTCACGGCAGCATTTAGATTCATATCATCTCCGGTACTTGTAAATGTCCTTGTATATATGAAGCTGTTTGCATTTCGTTGAAGTGCTCTTTCTATGACCCTAACAGGAATATTTATCACCTCGGAGCTCCTGCCGGTACCGCTGCGGATATTGACTGTTAGAGGAATTGCATTGATTTCAATTGTTTCATTGCCAACTAAAAAACTTCCGGCAGAAGAACTCAATGTTGTGTTGAATGAAAGGGGAGAAATGAACTGGTAATTGACACTTGAGGAACTGCTTTGACCTCTGGGTAAAGTAAATGAAGAGGGATTAACAGAAATTGAAACGGGGGGAGGATTTATCTGGATAGAAAATGGCTTCTGTACGCTTTGTGAACCCGTAGGACAGCTGTCGGTAGCACTTACAGTAAAAAAATAGATGCCGGTAGAAGTCGGATTTCCTGAAATAAACCCCTGTGAACTTATAGTTAATCCCGGTGGCATTGTACCTCCAACAAGGCTGAACGTGATAGGTGCCTGCCCACCAGTGGTCTGCAGTTGCTGTGTGTATGCTTGTCCAACTGTCGCTGAGGAAAGAGTTGATGATGAAGTTATGCTTAAGGGTGAGCATGACTGAGGATTTATCGTTATAGAAAATGCTCCTTGAACATTCTGCACACCTGCAGAACAACTATCTGCTGAATTTACTGTGAACGAATAATTGCCAGTAGTCGTGGGTGTGCCCGAGATGAGACCGCTGGAGCTCAGGCTTAATCCAGGAGGCAATGAACCAGAGGCAAGGCTGAAAGTTATAGGTGACTGTCCACCTGATGTCTGTAACTGGGATGAGTACACCTGACCCACTGTCCCGGCAGAAAGCGGTGAAGACGATGTGATACTTAGAGGCGCACGGGGAGCTGGATTTACTGTAAGAGAAAATGCTTTCTGGATAT
>MHEF01000046.1:318-2794 GCA_001805125.1 Nitrospirae bacterium RBG_13_39_12 | reverse complement strand
CCCGCAGTTGTTGGGGTACCCGAGATGAGACCGCTGGAGCTCAGGCTTAATCCAGGAGGCAATGAACCAGAGGCAAGGCTAAAAGTTATAGGTGACTGTCCACCTGATGTCTGTAATTGTGTGGAATATGTTTGTCCAACTGTAGCTGTAGGAAGCGGAGAGGTTGTGGTTATTGTCAAAGGCGCACAATTTATTGTAATAGAAGTTCTAACAGGGTCAGGAGGTAATGGAGGTAAAGTGCATGATAAACTTCCTGCTGTTATTGTATATATGCCCGGGAGTATATACGTATGGCTGGTGCTCAGATTACAGGTTGAAGTGGTACAGGTTCCTACACTTACTAGGGGTGATCCGTCCCCAAAATTAGTTTCTATCACACATGATGGTGCCGCAGAAGGAGGGAAAGACGCCGAAATGTTTACTGTCACATTCTGACCGACTGTTGCTGGATTGGGCGAGGCAATAACTGTTATTGCATGAGATATGCCGCTTGTTAATATGATAGAAGATATTATTACAATAATCATAAGGAATATATTTCGCTTCATTATCCTTCCTCCTTAAAACGAAAATGGCACTGATGTTGCCAGTACAAGGAATAGAATGAATTCATCCCTGTCCGAACTCCAATTGATCTTGTCCGTGATCTTCATGTAAGCGCCTCTGAGTGCAATGGTTGGATTCATAAGGCCTCTGAAAATCTCCTTTGCATTATAGGCAAGTCTGAAATTTGTGTTAAGGTTACAACTGTTTGTCGAACCGTTATCAGCTTTGATTATGTTATATGTGCTGCCCACATCAAATGCTAACTTTTCACGGAAAAACTTCGTTCTTAAATCGAGGTTGATGGTATATGTATCTGTTCTCACATCGGTAACATGGAAATTTGACTGGTTAAGTGAAAAAGAGGGGCTGATAGATATGTTTGGAATATTATAAGACGAAGTAAATGTATAAGTTATTGCAGTTGTATCATTGTTCGTTGGATTTCTATCATCCAACAATGAATAGGATGCCAGAAATCCAAGGTTTATTTTGTCCAGGGTATAGTTGACCCTTCCCGAAACAGTGTCTGCATGCAGGTCGAGCGGATTTGTGCCGGAAGGTTCTCTTGTGCTGTTCTGCATGCTCTTTTGGTAGTTTATGCCCATAGGGAGGTTCGGTATCCCATTGAAGGAATAATCAAGACCCCCCTGATAATTGAGAATCCGTGGAAATAATTCATCCTCCTTCACATTATCATTATATCGTGAAAGGGTGAGGTTGATTGTATGGACACCGAGATTAAGGCCATTCATAATGCTCGCGCCTTCTCTGTCCTTCGGGAGACCCTGGTTCCCGACAACTGCATAGTCCCTGCCGATATATTCATACATGGCGTCATAATAATAAACCCCAAGATTACCTCCAACCTTTAACTTATATGCATGGTCGCTTTTACTTTTAAATTCATCAGAAGTATCAGGGTCAAATTTAGAAAAATCCGTCTCAAACTCTGTCTTCATCTTATTTTCAAGCAAATCAGATGTTAGGACAAACCCTAAGACATCTCCCTTTTGAGGCCCCTGGGTAGTTGATATGCCCAGTGAACCCCAGGGCTCTCCGCCTGTAACATAGATAGTCTTGAACATTACTTTCTTATCGAATAAGTTCACACCACCTGATACGCCGAGGATATGGTCATTCGTGTCAAAATCGACGCCGACACCCCTGAGGCCGAAAACCTGTATGCCCTTCACGCTGAACATATTGATCTGAAAATTGTCATATTCCAAGTTGAAGACCCCGCCTCGCCGGGCAAGGCCTGCAACGGTATACTGGGTTTCATTAACCTGAACATCTCCGAGGCTTGCTTTAAATTTTAAATTATCTTTTGTATAAGAACCATTAAAAAGCCAGTTTGCGACATCGATTCCCTTTTTCAATGGAGGGGCCACTGGAATGCTCTGATCGAGATACCTCAGATTTGTATTGAACTGAAATTCCCATCCCTTTTCTTTAATTTTGGAATCAGACCTCAGGTTCCCTTCAACCTTTGAATTGGGGATAGACTGTGCCGAATCAGGTTTACGGATGACCTGTTCATATATGACAGTTGCCTCATTGTCAGTATATGCTTCCTCAAAAGCACTGGTATGTCGCGTGGTAAATGAGATGCTTTTCTGAAGTTGATTACCATTTTTATCAGTTGCTGTTATACTGAGATTGTGACTGCCGGCAGGCAAGACCATAAAAGGTGTATATTCAAACCCCTTATCTGAAACCGTAAGCAATTGCGATATGTCTGTCCCGTCGAGAAGTACCACAAGGGTGTTATGAGTGATAGGTTCCAGGAATTCAATTTTGATCTCCGGTTTTTTGCCGATGACTACGGCATTTTCAGCAGGCTTTACCGCACGTATAATATCTTTTTGAATATTTGCCGTTGTCTGCTGCGGTTGCTCTTCAGCAAGTGCAAAGGAAAAATAGAGAATTA
>MHEF01000046.1:0-266 GCA_001805125.1 Nitrospirae bacterium RBG_13_39_12 | reverse complement strand
CCTCAGATAATTTGGTATTTTATACTATCTTTATTTATCATGGTATATAAATCTCAACAGGCTCTGAAAGCTCGCCCTGTTTGTTATACGGGCCTCAATCTCTTCAGAAAGAAATCCAGCGATTCTTTCTGAGAATATTAATAATACTTCTGAATTTTATTCAGTCAATATAACTCCAACCTTTTCGCCGACTGCTATGCCGAAATTTGATGAGGCATTGCCATTGCGCACGAAAAGCTCGAGATATCCAAAGCTATTTATTAACG
>MHEF01000045.1 GCA_001805125.1 Nitrospirae bacterium RBG_13_39_12 | reverse complement strand
CATTTCATGCGCACCATCGTTCTAAATCTTCCGGCCGAATCACATTATCTGCTTCGACGCGGCTCGATGATGCATATAAGGCCTGTGGAGTCATGCCAAGAGCCTTCGCCAATTCATATCCGCTTCTGCCAAGATATCTCATCCAGATGAATGCCAGAACTGCACGCGCCCTCGTAACTTTCCTGTTTCTTCCGCTGCCGGTCATTGACTCCCTGCTTATACCCATATCCGTCGCTATGCGGCTCATGAGCGTTTTCAAGCTTACCCTCTTGACCTTCCCCTCTTCCTGTTTTTCAGCTTCCTTTAGTATCTCCTCTATGAATGACGATGACCCCAGTACTCTTTCATCTGCACGGTATTTCTCCCGTCCGCTCCTGAGCTTCACAACTCCCTTCCACCCGCCGTGACTGCGAAGCAGCCCTCCACCCTCAAGTTCAGGCCTCCGCCCCTGCTCACTGCCAGCCGCTGCAAATTTCCGATATAACCGTATTGCCGGACTGCGTTTGCTGTTGAATCGTCCAAGCACGTCGTCTGTATCCTGCCACTTTCGTTCCACCGTGCCTACAATCGCCGAGTGGCCCGTATATTTATAGTTGTCCAGCTCGTTTAGGTTTTTCACTATTTTTGACCGGAGCGGATTTAGATGCAGGTATCGCACTAATTCGAGAAAATAAGTCTCCTCCTCGCAGACTATAGACTTGTACCGGTTCTGAAATAAATGTCCGTGTCTATTATGCCGACGATTGAAGTATCCTGCATAGCCGCTCATTAATGCTCTCATGTTTCGGGACAGAGGGTTCTTGCCTGATCTGACAAGGAGATGGAAATGATTGGGCATCAACGCCCAGGCATATATGGCCCATGCCTGCTTCAAAGCAAGCTCCAATAACCGCCGAATAAAGTCTTCCCTGTCACGGTCGTCCCGGAATATCAGACCTTGCTCTATCCCTCGTGCCATTACATGATGCAGCACCCCGGAGGCATCAAGTCTCGCCTGTCTCGGCATGGCGTTATCTTATCATATGTTGTCTAACTTGGCAACGTCCCCTAAAAGATTGGCCTTCTTTTCTTGATACTTCTATCGTGGAATTAGGGCTGTTACTTCTATTTCGCACAATAAATCATCCCGGCAAACATCAACGTCGAGTTGAAATAGCGCTCTTTCGCGAGGAAATGCTGCCTCATTGAGGATACGTAAACATAAGCCCATATCGTCACTTCTTTTGAGATAAATTACAGCCTGAATTGTGTTCGAAAAAGTTCCGTTGACATCGCGTAATATAGCAGACAATGCTTCGAGAGTAAACACCAGTTGCCGTTCGAAATTTCCTGCGTTCACACTTGCTCCGGTCTTGTCGATCGGCGCAGTGCCGCTAATGAACAATAATGTATTGTTTGGGAACTGGACGACCACCGCGCGGCTGAATAATTTGCCATAGGCAGTCGGTTCACTCTGCAAAGGGGAGAACTGTTGCCTTATCGAGAGACGCTTGCCGGAAAAGGCACAGAATTCTATTGATAAAACCTCGTTGTTGATAATGCGACCTTGTATACCCGTGCTGGCCGGTATAAGATGATTTACAGGAAAAAACCGTTTTTTGAAAAATTGTTCCCTTGCCTTGTTAAACAGTTCGTAATCTCTAAGGATGTCTTCCATGAAAATCCAGGTGCGCGCAATCGCCGATTCCTTCATGTGACAGTCTGAAAGTACTCCATTGATCCTTTTGAACGCTGAATAAAATCTATGTGCTGCTTTATTTGATGCGCTAAAGATCGGGGCGCTGAATAACAGGTTCATTCCTTCGGCAGTTAATTTTATTGCTGCATCATACTTTTCTATCGTTGCTTTTCCCTTTTTTGCTTTCGCAATAACCGATATGTATTGCACAGGAAGTTCGGGATGGCCAATAAATATCAGGGGTGCATTACATTTCATGGGGGCGATTGCTTGAGTTGAAAAACCGGCTGCGTTGCAGGCCAGGTGTGGTGGAACAATAATCCGTTCCTGCAAAACATATCCGTCACTGCCGATAGCTTCAGCTAACAGCGGACTTTCAGAAATTGCTTTGAGGTCACTTATTGTGCAAAATTCAAGACTGAAGCTGTCTTCCTGCAATAAAAAACAGGACAGCATGATTTATGTCTTTCCGGGGAACCCGATATTCCCCACGTGTCCGGTAAAACAGGAATCGGCGCTGTAATCTTTGATATTTCCGGTAAAAGTAAATCGCCCTTCATCAATATTGGCAACCCGGATGAAACCCGTTCCGGCGACAAGAAGAGATTGTCCATCTCCTGATGCAGCAATTCCATAGCTGTCTTGCCGGCAGATGTGAGGTGACTGCGATGTGTCTACTATTTCCTTCGTATCCATTTTGATAGTCCTGTGAAGTTTCATTGTTGCAGCATCGATCAAAAATATGGTATCTGGATAGCCGCTAACACTGATTAGTGTCTTTTCTGGATGCCGAAAGACGATATGCGTGGTAATTCGATGAAAGCAGGGATGTGTAAATTCTCCCAATAACTCCAGGCCGGATTCTTTAAGCCGAAACTTCTGTATCTTACCAGTACCGAATATGCCCACCTTGACCCCGAAAAGGCCGATATTGTGTCCTGAGAGGTAACAAATCTCCGGATCTTCAGGGTCGAATTCCACATGGCCTGCAGTCAGCATCGGCAGTCGAGATTCCTCGCCTGTCTTTAAATTCAGAACGAGTACTTCTGATGGAACAATCCCCCTTTCCAGCACCCTTTTCCAGACAAGCTGGTTTTGGTTTGGACACCCAGCAGGAAGCGCCTCCTCAGGTCGCAGACCAAGTTCGGTCAGGATAAGGAAACTGTGATCAGGGCTTAAAGACAACTGATGCAAAGAATCCCCCAGATTCCCCTCCCAAACCTGTTCGACGCGCTTATCACGAAATGAAAGCTTCCAGATCTTTACACGGACGGTATCGTGAGGGTTGAGAATCCGCCGGACAGTGGCCTCAGCAGGCCAGGAGGCAAACCAAAGCTCCTGCCTTGCAGGGTCGAACCAGTTGGTAGTGGATAAAAGTTCGTTTCCCACTTCGGGGTCCACCAATTGAGATGATTGTCCATTAAGATCGAGGTGCAGGAAACGGTTAAACAGATTGAGACCCACCTGGCATTTCCCATTCTCCAGCGCAAGGTAACTATGAGGCGACAGACAGTATTCCCACCATTGTGACTCTGATAATCCATAGGGAAAAGTATCATGATCGATTGACCACTTGTCCATGGACTCTTCAAAGTCAGCTCTGCTGTCTTCTTCAGTGTCTTTAAGGTCAACTTGAAGAGAAACGGCAGATTGGTCAGATGCAGGAAAAATATAATGAGTTTGAGCCATCATCCCTTTCTGTAAAGAAGGAATTAGAATATCCGCAAAATAAAAATTAGTCAGAGAAAGACGCTGCTCGCTTTTGTTTGTAAAAATATCGGCAAATTTCATGAAAGTTACCAAACGTTTAAAAATTGTCAGGTCTGTTTATTTAACTAATTGTATATTTTATCAGGCAATACAAAAAAATCTCCAAAATAATAGTTATATTTATCAGGTGTAAAAGGGCATCTTCCATTGTCAGGATAAAATGTTAATTCACCAAAGACTATTTGGTCTTTTACTGAATATAAATCAACCCGAATAAAAGGGAATCCTTTACACAATTTACAGGCTACATCAATCATGGCATTCAGATTATTCGGTTTCTCTATTACAAGGTCGCTGCAGGGCTTCCCTTTGTAAGCATATATCCTGTTCCAATTCATATCGTATGCATTATACTTCACTCCTTCGGCGCTGAATCTGTCTGTACAAACAAACAATACTTCAGGTTTATCGTTGTAACAGTAAAATTTATAATCGACAAGTTCATTGAAGTCTTCATTTTCCAAATATTTTTCACAGACAAGGCGGGGTTTAATATTTTTGTATGCCCATTGACGACCGTCATAGTAATAATTTATTTTGAGCCATTTATTCATCAAATTACGGCATTCTTCCCAATTCAGATTCTCCTTGTCTTTACATATTATATTCATGCTGCTGCCGTGAGTGGCTTTTAGCACAAAACTATTTGGCAGCGTGGATAAATCGATTTCCTCTGCAGTGTCATACACGCCGTACAATTCATTTAATATACCGGCAAGACCTTTATCTTCGATATATTTTCTCACTTCATATTTGTCCGTCAAACTGGTCATTAAAGGGTCTCTGTAATAGAGCTTATACCATTGCAGCTTTTCATCAAATGTTCTGGGGTTATTCAGGTTGGGAAAACGTCTGTACGCTGTCCAATAGAATAATTTTATGAATGCTTTATCCGGTAAAGCACGTAAAATCGTCAGAATTAGTTTTTTCATTTCGAGACTATGTGCTTGTCCATCACCTTTTCCGGATTAAAAATACTCACTACTGTCCCAACGTTGATTTAGTAAAACTGTGTAACATGGCGACTATATTTATTTTACAAGACATTTTAGCATTTTTCGATTTGAATTTGAAATTTCAAAAAGCCATACTTCCGCACCAAATAGGAAGAAAAAGGGAGCTGTGAAATTGCATACTCTAATAGACTTAAGAGGAAACCTTCCGAAAGTTATTTTTATTACACATGGGAAAGTTCATGATGTGAATATTCTGGATGATTGGGGTGCTCTGTGAGCAGGTCGTTACACTGCAAGGCTATTATGCAAATGAGTGACAACTATAACGTTTTTGACTAATTAGTGTCTGTTTATAAACTCTATCGCCTTATACTACAATAGGTTACATCGTTTTACGATGAAAATCAAAATAAGGCGAAAAGGATAGACATGAAGAAAATACTGAACGATCTAAAGCTAAAATTTGAAAATCCGAACTGGGCATTAGACCCGGAGTTTGCATTGATAGATACAGTATTAGAGCAGCACCCTGAGCTACTCGAGATGGTGAAGGGAGACATAATAGGCATAGGGAAAGACAGCGACATAGGGCGGCAAGACAGTCCGACAGTAGAGCAGATAGTGCGAGCGGCCCTTTATAAAGAGATGAAGAAACTGGAGAAAGGACAAAGGGGACATTCTAATTATGCTTTACGTTTACTCCTTAGCCTGTCAAGGGCAGACCCCTGTACTCAACATTAGCCTCATGGAAATCTCCAGGCAGTCCCCGCTAATGCTCCGGAGGTGACGTATCCGGGTATGGCGTAGAATAGCCTGAGCCTGGTGGCGGAGGAGGTGGAGGCATAATTCTCCTGGAACGGCGAGGCCGTGTCACCACCTCTGGAATCTCGTTCCCTTTGGCATACATGCACTGCGTATACGCAATATCGTACCGACGCTGCGCCTCCCATCCGTAAGATTGACCGGTATTGGCGCCTGTGGCAGTTCCAACAAGAAGACCACTGCCGGCCCCGATGGCCGCGCCGGCACCAGCATGACCTGAGGCAGCGCCGATGGCTGCGCCGAGACCCGCGCCGATGGCCGTGCCAACAACAGCGCCTGTGGCAGTATTCTGATTGATACTCTCCTGAGGGGACAGCCCGATCTGCTGTGCTGCCCACTGCCTGCAAATGGCGTCATCAGCCTGAAATTGCTCAAAGGTCTTTCCAGAGCCTGGCAGGGCCATAACACTGGGACCACTGGGAACGGTCGCACATCCGGCCACCGCCAGCATGGCCAGAGATAAAAAGATGGTTATGTTGATTATGTTGCGCTTCACCATGTCTTCACTCCTCCGCGTCCGGTGGAGCTGACGGAATTACTTTCAACCAGCCTTTAGGACACTTTTTCACGTATGGATAGTAACCCTGGGGATTCGGGCAGAAATACCAGTAATACTGTTCTTCTGGCTGCGGGCTCGGCTCGACATATGCCGGAGGCTGCTGCTGGATGACCACGGGTGGTTCCGGATAATATGGGTAGTACGGATAGTATGAATGACCCCACCACCACGGACCCCATCCACCCCATCTTGGCCCAATCCAGATACCCCCACCATGAAAGTGACCCCCTCCACGAAAGTGACCGCTGCCATGAAAGTACCCACCATCACGTGCATAGCCGGGGATAGTGATTGCAAAGAGCAGTACCAGAACGACAAGGACAAGACAAACTGCCTTTTTCATTTCCATCTCCTTTTGTGCGGAGGCTTTTTTGTTCCTTCCTCCACAATTAAGAAAATTCTTATACCTTTCCTTTTATTATAATAAACAGTGGAAACAATAA
>MHEF01000044.1:5282-5372 GCA_001805125.1 Nitrospirae bacterium RBG_13_39_12 | reverse complement strand
TCGCCTTTTGCCTATCACCTTCGGCAGTCCTTTCGTCATTTATCAAAATATACTGAGGTTGTTTATAAACTTTATCGAAACCATGAAATG
>MHEF01000044.1:0-5238 GCA_001805125.1 Nitrospirae bacterium RBG_13_39_12 | reverse complement strand
ATCAGCTTTTGATTTTGATCAAACAACTTGATAACAATCAAATATTTTCCATCTGGAATACCGTATGGTTTCTCACAGATAAATTCTCCTTTTGACAGCGGTATATCGAAACCGAGATTATTACCTGAAGCATCAAGGTACAAAATCTTATCTTTAGATATTAGTGACTCATTGTAATAAAGTTCAGCACTTATGGTCAGATTAGCTAAGTTTTTAAATTTCGGCAGTATCTTGAAGGCAACTATGATCATTGATCTCATCCTAATGGTATCAAGCAAAATAACTCTATCTCTCACTAAGCATGAAGTGATCTCTATCTTGGTCTTTTTTTCTGAACTTGAGCAAGATAAAAAAACGGTGGATAGACCTATAAAGACAATGAGATTAATGAAAGTCCATAGACTTCCTTGTCCGCTTCTCATGAAAACATAACATTAAGTTTTAGTTGATTTATTTCAGGTGGATCTAAAAAATATTCAGCTTTTATGCACTTTCTATCAAACTATTGCAAAAAGCTTTTTCCTACCGAAATGAATCTTGTAATTGGGATTTATTGACCTGATTATATTACTTAAAACAACAGGGTCATCTTTTAAATGATAAGTACAAATTGCGAGTTTTGGTCTGAAAGTAAAAATTGTTTCCTTTGCTCCTGCAAGCGCTTCTCTCTCGCTTCCCTCTATATCCATTTTCAAGAAATTCACTTTTGAGATCATTTTTTTCTCAAAAACTATAGTATCAAGCTTCACTTGCTCAACTGTTAATGATTTATTTGACGTTGAAGTTTCAAATTTTCCACACACACTTGGATCCTCTTTGCAATGATAAAATGTAGTGTTTTTATCTTCATTTCCAAGTGCTAATTCCAAGAGTGAAATATTCTCTGACGAATTTGTCTTTATGCTTTCTTCAAGACATGTAATGAAAAACTTTACAGGCTCAAAGGCAAATATGTGTCCAGTATCGCCTACTTTCTGGGAAGCCAAAAAAGTGAATATTCCCAGATTCGCACCAGCATCAACGACATAATCACCTCTTTCCAAGAATACATCGTTGATTTCATAAGGGCCCTCCGCCAAGACTCTTTTGAAATATTGAGGATTAAAAGTTGGATAGATGATATCCAAAAACTCACAAGCTAAATTCATCTCAAGATTATTAAGAGGAAAGCTTTCGACATTAGTTTTTATACAAATTTTAAAAGGCCCGATATCATAAACATCAAAATTGCTTGTCCCACCTTTACTTATCTTGAAATTATCCCTGGCAAAATGAGGGAACTTTTCATGAAAGACTTTTTCTTTAACTTTTAGTTTTCTTTTATATGATATTGGCAATTTGTTGGCTGTATACAAAATTATTTTATAGAGAATGAGGTGCAGTGGATGAGAAATTGAATAATCTTTCATTTTGATTCCTTTCGGTGCATCATGTGAAAAGTTTTGTTATCTCATTAGAAATCAACCCTAAAGTTCTAAAAGGGTCTAATATACCTGATAAAGAAAAATTCAATAAAGCGTGGAAATAATTACTATGTTTCCAATCATATTCTCCCAGGCGATAATATAAAACTGCCATTCTTTTCCGTTTTAAATTTAAACCATATGGATATCGTTTACATGCTTCCTTAAGAACAATAAACCCGTTTTCCCATAGTTTTCTTCTCAAAGTCATCTGATTAGAGTGCTTTCTATATGCGTATAAAAAATCAGGTATATAGTAGAATTTAGTTACTTCACTCATTCGTATCCACATGTCATGATCCGGAGCATTTCTGAAACATGTTTTAAATAATTTCGTCTTCTGAAATAGCTCTCGTTTCACAATAACAGCTGATGGAGATTTTATGTAACATTGGAGCAAAATTCTACCTGGGATATTTTCTTCCTTAAAATCAGCAGGTAAAATTGGAAATAATTTCTTGTCATTTTCATCTATCACATAACCATTTGTATACACCAAGCCAAATTCTGAATTTTGTTCAAATATTTTCACCTGTTCCGTTATTTTGTTTGTAAACCACAGATCATCAGAATCTAAAAAAGCTATAAGGTCTGACTCCGTTTCTCTAATTCCTAAATTTAGTGAAGCTGTTTGACCCAGATTAGTATCATTCGGATGAAATAATAGTCTGATTTTTGGCAGATAACTTTCCAGGATCTGTCTGGTATTGTCCGTTGAGCCATCATCAATAGCTACTATTTCCAAATACTTGTAATCCTGATTCAAAACACTATCGATAGCTTTAGCAATGAATTTTGCAGAGTTATAGCAAGGTATTATTACTGCTACTTTATATTTCGACATAAGATTTACTTTATGAATTTACTATGCAGAGAACTTTCTTAAATCTTATCTCTCTACCTTCCAGTAATATAATTCCTTATCTTAACGGCGATAAAGAAAGGTATTAAGACTTTTTTATATATAGCACAATGCATATTTTGATACAGAAAATCTATAGAATGATAGAGAAAAAGTTAACAGAATTCTATAAATATGATTATCGTTTGTTCTTCCACATAAAACCCGATTTAACTAGGGTTCCGCTGCCACCTTCAACGACTCGCAGGTTTCTGTAACCCTTCTCCCAAAACCAGGCCGCCACACCTGCGGCTTGCCCGTCCTCTTTTCAATTACAATAAAAAGCAATAATGACGCCATGTGGTAAACGGTTGTCCCATTTATGAAGTTCATCTGCTGCAATAGAAATTGACCCAAGAAGGTGATCACCTCGAAAATTAGCCGATTCCATCGCATTCGCCAAAATCAATTTTCCCTGATCGAAAAGTTTTTTTGCCACAAAGGCATTAATTCTGGGGACTTCTGGATGATAATGTGCACCGGCTAAGTAGTATCCGTATTCTAAGGACTCTTCTGCCCGGGTAACTGAATAAAACATAGAAACGATAACACCAAATAAAATAAATAGGCAAAAAACATATTTCTTAAACATTCTTCCCCTCCTTTTTTCAATAGCACTATCTATATTATTTTGCTAAGAGTCTTACATTGATTCCATGACTTCATCTCAACACCTCCCAATAGTCTAAATGGCTATTTTCCCCAATGTTTCGTAACATGAAATAAGCTTTAATTTTGCTATAACCTCTTACTATATAAGATAATGCCAATAATAATTTGAACTTAAAGTCTTTCAATTCATGCCAGGATTTGACAACATCGTAATCCGATGACCCTCCCCACCTGTATTGATCTCCTAAAGCTTCATTGAACAACTTCACGCTCCTGTCTTTGTTTCTAAGATATGAGTAATATTTGCGATATCTTCGAGTGGAAACTTCCTGCTTTGTTCTCCTGTTGATCTCATCGTCCAAACTTCGTGGAGTCAAAAATACAATCTTTATTTCCCTGTCCCTTAAAAAATGGCCGTCAAGCCGTGCAGACAAATACATGTCTTCAGCAAGCTGGAAATCAGGGAAATCTATCTTTTTCAAGATATCAAACCGAATTCCGTAGCACATACCCGAGATGGAATTTATCATTATGGATCCTCTCAGTGTGTAAATAGCTCTGTACATTTCAGCCACAATATCTTTCCTTGAATTAAAAAATGAATCAGGCAGACAATCTGCTGCAACAGCACACAATTGAGAATTCTGCTCAAAACGCTCAACAAAGTTAATTAGAGCATAATTACCAATAAATTTACAGTCTGCATCCAGAAATATGACATAGGGCAAGCATAATGATTTTGCAATGTCATCAAAAAATCTTATCACACGATTAATTGCTTTGGTTTTCCCTTTTTCGTTTATGGAAATAAGTTCAATTTTCCCTGTATTTTTCATTTCAAGATCTCTGACAATCTCCTCTGTCCTGTCAGTACAACCATTTGTTACAATCACAACTTTGACTGAATACCCCTCAGGAACATGTTGTCTTAAAATACTTTCAATTGCCTTTTGTATTACCTTTTCCTCGTTGTGTGCCATGATAGCAACAGGAAGTAATTTAATAATCCTATTCTGGTCGCCAGTAACCATAGGCTCAAAATTCATGACATATTTCTTGATAATTTGCCGATTATTTCTTCTCAGTTTGCAAAGAAGTTCCTTCAGGGGGAACGTTTATGATAATAATATCTGAATTGGTGAGACCCTCTGAATCCTCTGCCACTACTCTGATAGAGTGGAACCCAGAACACAAGAGGCAAGTTTCCAATGAACAATGGTAAGGTGGCTTTGTCAGTTTTTGATAGAGTCCACCGTTAACATAGATATAGATTCCAGTAATTCCCGGGGAAGATTTTATTCCCTTTGGATCACGGGCATCCACTCTGACCAATGTTTTGCCGTTTATCATGGCTTGATCTTCTGGAGAAATAATCTCTACTACGGGTTTACCATTTTCAATAGTAAAATAAATTCTTTTCTGAAACATAGCTGATTGGCTGTCTTTTGGAAAACAAAAGGCTACCACTGATGCTTGCCCATCATTGAATAGGGTCGTATCAAGTGTCTGCCCATCACCTCCCCAGGAATATGGACTGGTATAATCCTTCCAACTGTAACGGTCTTTAGCTCCAGGTTCCTGGATATAAAATTCACAATATCTTACAGCTTCGGGATGATTGACACGCGCCTCAATGGCGATATTGCCGTGAACCCTCTCACCTTCCTTCGGCGATATGATTTGAACTGTAAGATCTTTAGCAATGATCATCTCTTTTTCAGCAGAGCTGCAAAACAGAGAGGTAGATATGAGAAAAGAAAATGAAAAAAATAAGATTAAAGTAAACTTTTTCATCTCATTATTATCCAGTTTCTAATCTCTATCTGCCATGCACTCCCGGTACACGTCCAAATCTATTGTTGTTGATATCTCTTCTGGTTTTTTGGGCCCAAGTGCCTGTATTACATTTTCAGGTGTGAAAACTTGCACATAAATCTTATGCTGCCGGTTTAGTTTTGAAATATCCCAATCAACTGAAACATTTTTAAATTCAAGTGGTTTTAAACTCTCAATAACCTGATTGGTTCCTATTTGTTTTCCTTTTTGTGGTTCTCCATCGAATAATTTTACGATAATCTTTTCTGCTTCAGCATGATCGCTGATATAAAAACCATAGTTTACGGAGTTGCTAAAATTCCTCACGGTCGCTGTTATAGAAAGAATGTCAGGATTATCCTTTTTTCTTGCAAATTTGACAAAACTCTTTGAGGGAATGCTTACATAAGGTGGATTTAAGACTGTTATAGTTCTTGAGAAAGAATT
>MHEF01000043.1 GCA_001805125.1 Nitrospirae bacterium RBG_13_39_12 | reverse complement strand
ACTGTCTAACATTCTTTTCAAGTAATCAAAGATTTCTTCAAGAGATTTAAATAATGGATGTTCTGTATGCTTATTCCAAGGATGCAGAAGTCCTGTGCATATAAGACCGTTCTTTTTTGCCTCATCTAGAAGATGAGGTGCATCGTCAACAATTGCAATACTTGAGTCAAAAAGCACTGCTTTATTGCTGCTTAAGTGTAGTTCTGTATATGGTAGATTGTTTTTCTTAAGAAACATTTCGGTTGCTTCTCTTGAAATTTCCTGTCTATGAGAGGCAATAGTAATTTCATAGCCTTTATTAATGAGAGACTCCAAGAACCATTTTGAAGATTTAAAAGGTTTGAATAAATCCTGTTCTATATGTATATCATTAACAATACTGTATAGTTCTTCAATGCTTATATAGTCCATATAGAAATCCCATTCCCATTCTGTCATAGGAGGTATATCAGGAGCTATCTCCTTCAGCTTTTCCTGGAATACAGACGCAAAATCCCATAAAGTGTTGTCTATGTCCACGATGATTCTCTGAATTCTGTTCTTTTTCATTGTAGAAGAAAACATTCTATTCGTTCATTTCTCAAAATAAAGTTTTACCATATTATATAAGAAAATGTTACAAGTCAAAGATATTTATTGAAGATGTTTATTGAAGAATTTTGCCTTGACACTAGCTTGAGATAATATTGACTTTTGCTATCAGCATAGCTAACCTATTTAAAATGAATTGAAAGATACTTTCAAAATTATTATAAAAAGGATATCTGAATCAAGAAAGGAGGGATTTTATGGAAGAAGTAAAAAAACCCATGGGATGGAAGGAACTCTATCTCAAAGAGGACTGGTGGGCAATCTATTTCGGACTGGGAATTGTAGTAACTGCCATTGTATTTTTCTACACAGGCAATCCTTTCCTCAAATTACTGAGTGTCGTTCCGCCGGCGAAATGGACTGATTTCGGAAACCTCACGGAACATTTTGCAACAAACATCAACTGGTATATTCTACAGTTTATCCTATGGCTCTTCATATTCAGCTTCAGCACAAAGATACTTGGTTTTAAACAGAGTGAATATATCCCGTCATTTATTTTTCTCTATGTGCTTGCTATAGTGACCTTTATCATCGGTGAATATAAACCTCTTTCTGACAACGGGTTTGAACCGCCGCTTGTCGCTCTGATACTCGGCCTTTTTATTTCAAATACTCTCCGGACACCAAAATGGATGGACTCCGGGTTTAGAGTCGAATACTATATCAAAACGGGCATTGTGCTGCTCGGAGCGACGTTACCCTTCACGCTTATTCTCTGGGCAGGACATGTCGCACTTTTTCAGGCCACGCTCATTTCTGTGGTCACCTGCCTTACCATTTACTTTGTAGGGACAAAATTGTTTGGTCTTGATAAACGGTTCAGTTCTGTACTGGGAGTTGGTGCTGCCATATGCGGCGTTTCAGCAGCTATTGCTGTTGGCGGTGCAGTCAAAGCCAAAAAGGAAGATATATCAATCACCATAACTCTTGTCACAATATGGGCGATTGTCATGATTTTCTTTATCCCCTATACGTCGAAATTTCTCGGCCTTCACCCTGCTACTGTAGGAGCATGGGTTGGCTCGTCAGAATTCGCGGATGCAGCAGGCTTTGCAGCAGCAGTGGCTTACGGAAAGATGGTCGGAAACGAAGATGCTGCAGTTCGCGCTTTTACTCTCATGAAGGTTATCGGGAGAGACATCTGGCTTGGCATATGGTCGTTCATCTTTGCCCTTATTGCATGTCTCAAGTGGGAAAAAGAAGAATACGGGACAAAACCGAGCGCTTCTGAAATATGGTGGAGGTTCCCCAAGTTTGTTCTTGGTTTCTTTGTTGCTTCTGTAGTCATCACGGTTATAGCATCCGGGTATTCTCAGGCCGATTATAAAAACATATTGACCCCGGACCTCATTAAACCGATCAAAAGCCTCCGGTCATGGGCTTTTATATTCTGCTTCCTGAGTATTGGACTGACTACCAGATTCCGGGAGCTCGCTGCTGCGGGCAAAAAGCCCTTCTGGGCCTTTACGATCGGTGTTATTGTGAATGCGACACTTGGATTCATTCTTTCTGTTCTGGTGTTTGGAGAATTTTGGATTACAAAGACATCACAATAATGCAATATACCTGCAGGGATTGTAGATTTTTCAACAACGACCCGGCATGGCTTGAAAAAGTTTTTCCGTGTTTGAATGCATTAAGTTCCGCTTATGGTTCCACCAGAGGCGAAAACGGAGTTTGCAGCAAACGTGACATATACCTTTCTCCTAGTAAAGAATGCAAATATTTCGAACACAGACATTCAGATTCACTTATCGCTTCATTACCCTCCATACATGATAAACCCTCTGAGCAACAGTAATATGAGTTAAAACAAGCATTATCCATAATATAGGAACTACCCATCCGGTTATTGCAGCAAATGCAAGTAAGATTATCCTCTCAGGCCTTTCCATAATACCCGTATGACATGATTTACCAAGGCCTTCTGCACGTGCCCTTGCATAACTTATCAGAAATGCTCCTACAAGTGTACCAAGACTGATATAAGCCCCAATATGGTTACCCTTCTCTGCAAGATACCATGCGATTGCAAGAAAAAGAAATGCATCAGAATATCTGTCGAGAACAGAATCAAGGAATGCACCGAATTTTGTAGTTTTACCCCCTATCCTTGCAACAATCCCGTCAAACATATCAAATAATCCACCAATCAAAATGACAATGCCGCCGAGTATGATGTTATAAGGAATAATAAAAGCTGCAAGAACTGTTATGAGAAATCCGATTATTGTAAGGACATTTGGACTTAAGGGAATTCGTTTTGCGACAGGGCCTAGGGGAATATCGAGGAAGTGTCCGAGCTTATCACTAATCATCTACCTTTCTTTTTTCCCTTGTATAAACTCTTCTACCATGTCTCTTGCTTTTTCATCTGGAAACTGTACTATCGGATGTTTCATGAAATATGCTGAAGGTGATATTAGCACTCCCCCTACCCCTCTGTCACGAGCAATTTTACAGCACCGGATCGCATCTATAACAACTCCTGCGCTGTTCGGAGAATCTTCAACAGACAGTCTAATTTCGGCATTAATCTTGATATTACCGAATATCCTGCCCTCCATTCTGAGGAAACAGATCTTATTGTCATTGAGCCATGGTATGTAATCAGAAGGGCCGATGTGGATATGCTCATTCTGGAGGGGGATCTGCAGTTGTGACTGTACCGCCTCGGTCTTTGATATCTTCTTTGATTGCAGTCTGTGCCTGTTAAGCATGTTTAAAAAATCCGTATTGCCGCCGACGTTTAACTGGTAAGTATTGTCAAGTTTTACACCCCTGTCTTCAAAGAGTTTTGTCAAAGTGCGATGGATGATTGTTGCGCCTATCTGACTCTTTATGTCATCTCCGATTATGGCTATATTTTTCTTCTCAAACCTCTTTGCCCACTCTTTATTAGACGCTATGAATACTGGCACACAGTTGATAAGGCTCACGCCGGTTTTAAGGCATGCCTCGGCATAAAAAGCAGTCGCCTTTTCAGAACCGACTGGAAGGTAATTGAGCAGTAAATCCGCCCTGCTGTTCTTAAGAACTTTTGCAACATCGCAGGCCCTCTTTTTCGCTATCAAGAATCTCCTGTTTTCAGGATACTCTTCCATATGAGCCGATACACCGTCCAGCACCTGTCCCATCATAACCTTAACGGGAAAATCAGAAATATTTTTTATGATAGTCTTTGTACAATTCGGTTGTGCAAAAATTGCTTCTCTGAGAGGCTTGTCCACCTTTCTCTTGTCGATATCAAACGCCGCAATAAACTCAATATCTTCAGGAATGTAACCGCCAAGGTCATAATGCATTAGGCCGAGTGAACTATCAGGATGATGTTCGCCCAGAGACTTATAATATTCAACACCTTGAACTAAGGAACTCGCACAATTTCCTACTCCCGCAACCGCAACTCTTATTTTGCCCATTTACCTTATCGCTTTCTTTTGTATTCTTTTATGCAAAAGCATTATGAGGTCTTCAATTTTTAAATTGAATTCTTTTAAAAGGCTATCCACTGATTCTTCGCAGCAAAGTACAAATCTTTTCCATATCCTGCTTACAGTGTCTTTATCAATGTCGGAAGCTGTTGCAGCCTCCCTGAAACTCATCCCTTCCAAAAGATACAATATTACCTCTTTTATCTTTGACTCCTTTGTATGCAACCCGAAGAAGAAAGTACTGCGCCTTTCAGAAAATCTAAAATTGCAGGTCTTGCATTTAAGAAGATTTCTTTTATTTTTACCATACTTATAATAGATAATAATATTTCCAAGACCTTTTTTGCCATGATCTCCGCAAGATTCATTAGGACAGAAACAATCATCTAACTTCAGCAATATTTCCATGTAAAGTTTATATAATAAACTTCTCTTAATGTCAAGTGAAAATTACAATAAAGTGGGGACAGTAAAGTTGCTGTTTTAATGTATAAATAAATTGAATATTTTTTATTTCATGAATCTAATGATCCACCAGTTTCTTATAAATTGATAGCAATTGTTAGGTGGTGATTTAAAATAAAAAGGTAGGGAGTTTCAATATCCCTACCTTTCTCTCATAATATCATAGAGTTGCCTAATTATTTATCCAGTTTTTATTCCCAGCTTTTTATAAATTAAAGGAAAGTCTACATTCTCCATAACAAGGTTCATGCCGCGGTCAACTTTAGCCTTATCTCGCAGTCTTAAGCGTACAGATAGTCTTTCCAGTTTTTTTGCAACACTATAGGTATCATCTCTGACTACCATCATTGGTATATCTCTTTGTTCAGCTTTGGATATAATTATCTCGCCAGGATATAAGTCACCAGTAAGGATCATGCAAACGCTACCTGCTTCTATAGCTGATAACTGAATATCAGACCTGTCACCTCCAACAATAACTGCGTTATTTCTGGCCTTTTTAAAATATTCAACTGCCTTATCAACCTGCATAGCTCCAATTAAAAAGTGCTCCACCAGATTGCTGAGCCTGTGATGACAGCATAAAATCTTACCTCCAAGCATATCATTCAATTCTTCTACAGTAATAGCACCCACTATAGAGTCATGCGGCAGCACACCGAGGATATCTACACCTTTCCTTCTAAGGAACGGGAGAACATAATCATCAACACCCTGTCTAAATTCATAAGTCACTCTGTTAAGTATTACCCCTATAAAGCTATCCCCAAGATCCTTTTTTGCCTGCAGAATGTAATCAACACAAAATTCACCTTCATATTTGACTACAATTACAACTTTTGCTTTCAGTCGTTTTGTAACCTTAAGTCCCTGTAAACCCAGAACAGTCCCGGTATAGACACTGCCGTAACCACCGAGTATCATGATATCTTTACCTTCAGACAGTTTCTTGTGGGACTTTTCAATTTTTTCCATAAGACCCCTGATGTCCTTTAAATATCCTTTGACTGCAAGCTCCTGGGTTAACACAACAGGGCATATTTCAGTAATCGGATCTTTTAATTCGAGTGCTCTGTATATACGCCAGGCGTCATTGTCAGTCAAAATATCATCGATTTTGAAAGGCAAAATCCCCACAGGTTTTAAATAGCCTACCCTTAAACCGTCCTTCTTAAATTTATGACCCAGTCCCATAGACACTAAGCTTTTGCCAGAGTATCCCCCTGTAGAGCCTACATATAAAGAAATCATTTTATTCACCTCCTATGGTAAAACGTGCATCAACAGCCACCATTCCTTCTCCGCGTTTTTTCACCAGGAGTGGGTTGATGTCTGCTTCAATAATCTGAGGAAAATCCAAAGCCAGTTGCGATAAGATTAATAAAGATTTCTCAATGGCTTCAACATCAGCCTCAGCCTCTCCCCTAACCCCTCGCAGAAGTGGAAAAGTCCTGATTTCCCTGATCATTTCATGTGCATCCTCCTGGCTTAATGGTGTAACCCTGAAAGAAACATCCTTTAACACCTCAACATAAATACCACCTAATCCAAACATAATCATATGCCCGAACTGTGGGTCTTTTGTTATACCTATAATTATTTCTTTACCACCTTGTATCATCTCCTGAATCATAACTCCATATATATTGACAGTTGGCATAATTTGTTTAATACGGGTAGTAATATCAAAGAAAGCATTCTCCACATCTTTTTTGCTTGTCAGATTCGTTTTTACACCTCCTACATCACTTTTATGTACAATCTGGGGTGAAACTATTTTCATGACCACTGGATACCCTATTCCTTTAGAAGCAGCTACAGCCTCTTCCGAGGTTCTGGCTAACAGGCTTTTTGGTTGTAAAAAACCATAAGCTTTCAGAACCTCATGTATTTCCGGATCTGTTAAATGTTCACGTTTTTTTTCCATAACCTCTTTAAAAATGTTAGATGCCTTCTCTTTCAACCCTTTAAAATGTGGAAAGGTCTTTGCTGGTCTGTTTATCCAGAAATGATAGCGATACATTTCATTTAAAGCGTATACTGCCTCTTCAGGATAGCTGTAATTAGGAACATTGTACTTCATAAGAATCTTTGATCCGGATTCAACACTCTTCTTGCCCATAAACGAGGCAAGAATTGGTTTGTCAACCAAGTTTGCAATATTTCCGATTGCTCCAGCGGTAGCTTCTACATTTACTACGGCTGTTGGTGTAAGGAGTACAATTACTCCATTTATCTTCTCATCTTTCAAGACCATATTAAGGGTCTTTTCATATCTGTCTGCACCAGCATCTCCAAGTATGTCAATCGGGTTATAGAAAGATGCTACAGACGGCAGAAAACTTCTTAATTCATCAATCGTTTCCTTATGCAACGGAACAAGCTGTAACCTTGACCTGTCACACGCATCCGCTGCTATTATGCCAGGTCCACCAGAATTTGTTATGATTGCCACATTCGGACCAGCAGGCAAATGCTGGTTTGAAAATGCCAGTGCATAGTTAAAAAGTTCACCCATTGTATGAGCCTGAATAATACCGCTCTGCTTAAAGGCAGAATCAAAAGATGTTTCACGCCCGGCAAGTGCTCCAGTGTGAGAGGATGCAGCTTTTGCACCTGAAATGGTAGTCCCAGACTTCAGTATGATAAGCGGTTTCTTCTTTGAGACTTTACTGGCAGCTTCAATAAACTTTCTGCCGTCAGTAAGTCCTTCAATATATCCTAAAATTACTTTTGTATTGTCATCCTCAGCAAGGGCAATCATAATATCTGTATCTGAGACATCTGCTTTGTTGCCCATACTTATAAATTTTGAAAACCCAATGTCTTCAGACAAAGCACGATCAAGAACAGCAAGACAGAGTGCGCCGGACTGTGAGAAAAAACCAATGCTTCCCTTTTTTGGCATGCCAGCAGCAAATGAAGCATTAACTCTTGAATGGGTATCAATAATACCCAGGCAATTAGGCCCTATAAACCTAACACCGGATTCCTTTGCTTTTTTGATAAGAGAATTTTCCAGCTTTGTACCTTCTAAACCGCTCTCCCTGAACCCTGCAGTTATGATTATTGCTGAATCAATCTTTTTAGTACCGCACTGTTCTATCACTTCACATACTTTTTGTGGGGGTACTACAACAACTGCCAAGTCGATTTCATCAGGTACATCAAGAAGAGAAGGATAACATTTTAAACCTAAAATCTCAGATGCATTGGGGTTGATAGGATAAACAGCTCCCTGATAACCATATTGAACTGTATTTTTGAGTATATCGTAACCTACTTTTCCAGGTGTTCTTGACGCTCCGATAACTGCAATTGATTTTGGATTAAAAAAACCATTAATCATATGAAAGATATTATCGGAAGTATTTTACATTTTCAAGAAGAAAATTATTCTTCATCTTTTTAATACATAATGCTTGATATTTTTGATTATTAAGGCTCTCATAATAGTGTTGACATAAAATTGAGTGCATTTACTTTATCATGCAGGCTTGCCTGTCCCGGATTGTACGGGATCGCCAGTATCTTTCTTTGCACGATTCCGAACAAGTCGGAAGGATTCTCTCCTCGGCGAGTCGCTTAAGCGCCCCGACAAGCAGGAATGACACACTAACTGAAGTCATACACATCTTAATAATTATGTTTAAAGGTGTAGGAACCACTAAAAATTAGGCATTAAAATGCTGTGACAGGGAGCAAATAAATGTTTCTGTTTTTAGCGGTTTATCAAGGATATATCTTATATGCAAGTTAATTATGTCAGAAAGTCCAGATAAAAGCATATTAGAAGGTTTTATTCGTTTTATCTTAAAAATATCCCAAGAAAGCAGGTCATGATAAAGCTTTAAAGCTGCAGGTGAAAGTCTTATTGGAAAATCAATCCCTTTTGCACAGGCCTCACATATGATAGAACCCTGGGATATATAAAAAGAACGTCCACTTTTACCGCATCCTCCACAAGCGTCAAGCTTTGGGGCATAACCCACAAAATGAAGGAATTTTATTTTATGATGAGTTATCATCAAATTATCATAAGAAATTATTTTATTAACACCTTTGTTCCGGCTGGGTGAACTGGAATTATTTTCAAAATCATGCAATGTATTTAAGAGTAAAGAATATACTTTTTTGTTTGCATCTCTTTCAGGCATGAAGTTTATTGTGAGTTCTATTATCTCGGATACCTTTAGAAAACAATTAAGGTTTTCCCTTATTAATTGAAATGGATGGATTATGTCAGACTGTGTAAGTTTCGGCAGAGCAGCATCTTCCTTGCCCCAGAATGATATCCTTGAACGTGTAAGTGGCTCAAGGCTGCTTCCAAACCTGCTTTTAATCTTACGAGGACTTTTAGCAAAAACTTTGAGAAGACCGAAATCAGGAGAGATATATGTAACTATGAGGTCTGCTTCGCCAAGTGGAAAGGTTTTTAATACAATACCTTCAGTCCGATGGAGCATTACATAATGTTCCCGAAATCTTCCGGCTTGAGATTTTTAAGCCATTCCTCGAGTTCGTCAGCACTTTTTTGTTCAAGGATACTATCGTCTACGAATATAGGTGCATTAACTCTTAAAGCAACTGCTACGGCATCGCTTGGTCTCGAATCCACAAAGGTTTCTTTCTTGGTATCATTCAGACAGAGAAGTGAATAGTATGTATTATCCTGAATCTCTGTTACTATAATCTTTGTTATCCTGATTTTCAGACTGTCAATTATATTTTTTACAAGGTCATGTGTTAACGGTCTTGGGGTTTCAACCTTGCCGAGAGCGAGGGCTATTGAGTCAGCCTCTGGCTTTCCAATCCATATTGGAAGGGTACCATTACCGTCAACTTCTTTAAGAAGCAGTATATACATGTTGCTTCTTGGATCAAACAACAGACCCTCGACCTTCATCTGGATTAACATTTATTTATAACCAAATTCCCTTAATACCTGCTTATCGTTTCTCCAGTTCTTTTTAACCTTTATCCATAACTCAAGAAAGACCTTTGTATTAAGCAGCTTTTCAATGTCAATCCTTGCAGCGCTCCCTATTGATTTCAGCATCATTCCTCTTTTACCTATTATTATAGCCTTTTGTCCGTCTCTTTCAACATAAATATTGCAGCTTATGGATATAAGTCCGTCTTCTCTTTCCTTCCAATCTACGACGTCAACAGCAATCGAATAAGGCAACTCTTTCTTTGTCAAATCCATGGTTTTTTCCCTGATTATCTCAGAGACCATAAATCTTTCCAGTTGGTCCGTTATAATGTCGTCAGGATAATATTTTGGTCCAGGAGGTAGATAGGCACAGATTCTTTTTATAAGCAGGCTTATTCCGTCATGTTTTATTGAAGAGATAGGTATTATTTCTGTAAAAAGATATAGTTCTTTGAAGTGACCTATGACTGGAAGGAGTTCTGCTTTTTTCAGGGTATCTATTTTATTTATCAGGAGAAAAACAGGTGTCTGCCTCAGGTGGAGAACTTTTTTCAGTAAATCGATGATAGCCCTGTCTCCTGTTTTAGATTCTTTTGGCTCAACCATAAATAATATAACATCAACTTCACTTAATGCTTCTACAGCAGTTCTAACCATTGTATCACCGAGTCGATGTCTGGGCTTGTGAATTCCTGGCGTATCTATGAATATAATCTGTGAATCAGAAAACGTTTTTATCCCGATAATCTTGTTTCTTGTAGTCTGGGGTTTTGGCGTAACAATTGCTATCTTCTCACTCAGGATAGTATTCAACAAAGTAGATTTGCCTACATTAGGCCTTCCAACAATAGATACATAACCCGACCGAAAGTCTTTTAGCTCATCATTGTTCACTAGTTTTTCTCTGGATTCAAGAAAGTTGGTTTACTGCCTCTCTTATCCTGCCGGCTCCCTTTTTTATCTCATCAATAGACGTTGCATAGGAGAGTCTTATGTAATTGTCATCACCGAAAGCTCCTCCGTGCACCAATGCAACATTTGCTTTTTCAAGGAGAAAAAGGGCTAGGTCTGTTGAGGATGATATCCTTATGCTCCCAGAAGATTTTCCGTAAAGTTTGGACGTATTGGGGAATGCATAAAAGGCACCAGTTGGAGTAATACAGCTAATTCCAGGGATTGAGTTCAGTTCTTTGATAAGAAAAATCCTCCTCCTGTCAAATTCAGATAACATATTCTTGATGAAATCCTGTGGACCTGTAAGTGCTTCGACAGCAGCCTTTTGGGATATGGATGTTGGATTAGACGTTGACTGGCTCTGTATATTTGTCATTGCCTTTATTATTTCTTTCGGTCCTGCTGCAAAACCAATCCTCCACCCCGTCATGGCATAAGACTTCGAGAGTCCATTTACAACAATAGTTCTACTTTTTATCTCTTTGTCAAGAGATGCGATGCTGTAATGCATAACTCCGTCATAAAGAAGTTTCTCGTAAATCTCATCAGATATAACATAAAGATTATGTTTTGCGACTATCTCTGCAATCCTTTCCAGGCTCTTCTTATCATATGTAAGTCCTGTTGGGTTAGACGGAGAATTTAAAATCAACGCCTTTGTCTTATTAGTGATGTGAGATTTAATAGCCTCTGGCTTGACCATAAATGAATCAGCCTCGTATGTCTTAACAAAAACAGGCATTGCTTCGTTAAGCAGTACCTGGTCAGGATATGATACCCAGTAAGGTGATGGTATTAAAACCTCATCTCCTGGACCGAATAATGCCTGCGCTATATTGTAAAGACTGTGTTTTGCACCGCATGAAACAATTATCTCATCACGCGTATAGTTAAGATTATTGTCCTTCATGAATTTTTCTATAACAGCATCCTTAAGAGGGTCTATGCCTCCTACAGGGGTATATTTCGTAAACCCCTCCCTTATTGCTTTTATTGCTGCTTCTTTTATATTGTCAGGGGTATCGAAATCAGGTTCTCCGACACCGAAATTGACAATATCAGAACCTTCAGCCTTTATTGCTTTCGCTTTTGCATCCATAGCAAGTGTTGGTGAAGGCTTAATCTTACCCGCCCTGTTAGAAAGCATAAAACAAAACCTCCTGTGACAGATTTAGATTTTTCTGATTTTAACACAATGTCACTGTAGAAAACTATTTTGTACTCCATTAATTTCGGGTATACTTAAGTTATCATGAATTGAATTGACATAAATGAGGGGGCGATAAACGTTATGGAAGCAAAAAAATATTATCCTACAAAAAGATATATCGAATTTCAAAAGAATGCAATTTCGAACTCAGAGATATTCTGGGAGAAAGAAGCAGAGAAGATTCCATGGTATAAACGCTGGGACAAGGTTCTTGCATGGGAGGAGCCTTTTGCAAAATGGTTCGAAGGCGGATTGCTAAATGCTTCTTACGGATGTATAGATGCACATTTAAATTCCTGGCGCAAGAACAAGGTAGCTATATACTGGGAAGACGAGCAAGGGAATACAAAATCGTTTAGTTATGTCCAGCTGCACAGAGAAGTAAATAAATTTGCATCTGCACTGAAAAAGATAGGCGTTGTGAAAGGTGATATAGTAGTTTTATACCTTCCCATGATACCTGAACTTGTGTTTTCCATGCTTGCAACAGTGAGGATAGGCGCAACACACACCGTTGTGTTCTCCGGATTCAGCAGTCAGGCATTAGCGGACAGGATAAACGATACAGGCGCTAAGGTTTTGATAACAGCTGACTTTGGTATAAGAAGAGAAAAATATGTTCCCCTTAAAGAAATTGTTGACAATGCTTTAAAGCTTGCTCCATCTGTTAAAAAGGTTGTTTTAATAAAGAGAACCGAAAAAGAAGTCAACAAAGAGTCGGGAAGAGACCTGCTTTACAGTGAACTGGTTAAAGATGCAGAAACATATGTGGAGCCCGAACCTGTTGAATCTACACATCCTTTATATATATTGTACACTTCCGGGACAACCGGAAAACCCAAAGGTATTGTACACTCCACAGGTGGATATTTAGTTTATAACCATTCAACATACAAGTGGGTTTTTGACATATCTGATGAATCTGTTTACTGGTGTACCGCAGATGTAGGTTGGGTAACAGGTCATTCAGCCATAGTCTATGCCCCTTTGCTTCATGGCGCAACGATAATTATATATGAAGGAGCACCGGACTATCCTTATCTGGACAGGTGGTGGGAAATTATAGAAAAATACGGTGTCACAATATTTTATACTTCCCCGACAGCTCTCAGGATGTTCATACGACACGGAGAAGACTGGATTAAAAAGCATGATTTAAGGAGTCTAAAAATACTGGGAAGTGTCGGTGAACCTATCAACCCGGAGGTATGGGAATGGTATTACAAATATATTGGTAACGAAAGGTGTCCGATAGTTGACACGTGGTGGCAGACAGAAACCGGTGGAATGATGATATCACCTTCTCCGGGACTTGAACTCGTTCCCCTTAAGCCAGGTTCGGCAACCCTACCCTTACCTGGAATTGACGCAGACGTAGTCGACGATTCAGGAAATTCTGTATCTCATGGAACAAAAGGATATTTAGTAATAAAGAAGCCGTGGCCCGGGATGCTGATGGGGGTTTATAAAGACCCGGTTCGCTACAAGGAAACTTACTGGTCAAAATTCAAAGGCATGTATTACACAGCAGATTATGCAATGAAAGACGAAGAGGGATACTTCTGGATGTTGGGAAGAGCTGACGAGATATTAAAAGTTGCCGGGCACAGGATAGGTACAGCAGAAATTGAGAGTGCTGTCGTTGCAACCCCTTTTGCTGCGGAGGCAGCGGTAGTAGGAAAAGCTGACGCTGTTAAGGGAGAGGTTATTGTTCTATTTGTGATATTGAAAGAAGACTATAAGCCTGACGATGATCTTAAAAAGAATATAATTAACAGCATCCGTACACAGATAGGTCCTTTTGCTGCTCCTCAGGAGGTTTATTTTGTAGAAAAACTCCCAAAGACAAGATCAGGAAAAATAATGAGACGCATATTAAAAGCAATTGTACATGATAAGCCTATCGGAGATGTAACAACATTGGAAGATGGTGCTTCAGTAGATGAAATAAAAACGTCCTACGAAGAATTTAAGAGGATGTTAAAAGGATAGCATATCCTTTTATTAACGTTATTATTATATTGACAAACGCAGCTCCTTAATTTAGATACCCACGGGCAAGCCCATGGAACTCTGAATTCTTTTTTTACTTAAAATACAGTAGACAGCAGCATAACCATATAAGGCATCCTGACAAAGACAGTAATTTTTCAGTTATGTTCATTCTGTCTGTTTTTATTATGGCATAAAGACTTAACGGCGATGTAAGAAAACATGCTGTGATGTAAACCCACTTGGATAAACCATTTTTCCCGGGTTGATCAGGAAAGAGTGAACAGAACGGACATTCTATTTCACCATCAAGACGATGTCCACATCTTGCGCACCGGGTTATGCCAAGTTTTTCCTCGATCTCATCCTGATTCATTCAATTATTATACCTTGATGCAGGAAATCTAATTTCTTTTAGTTTTTCTTCTGTCAATTATATCTGCTAAAAATGGAAGGAAAAGAAAACCCCCGGGCAGTAAAAAAATACCAAGGGCCGGAATAATCCTGGCTATATTTTTAAGATGCATTTTAATTTCAATTTTTTCTTGTATTGACCATTTTTGTCCTGTATTTCTATATTTCATTAATAATTGCATAAGTCCTTTCACCTCGAGAACTTTTTCAATTATCAGTTCTTTGTTAAGCAAAAATAGCCGTTTAAAGTAATTTATTGTCATATGGAATTTGTTTCTCTCAAAATCTCTACCATCGCCTCAGATCATTTACAAGGATTATTTTCAGGCAATTTCTCATATCAGTCACTTAATGCCCCGTGGTATTTTAACCAAAAATGCAATTCATGGTAGGCATATGTGCTTACCAGCCTTAAAATTTAACTGCATTTTTTGGTTTAACAGCGCTTGTACTTCTTTTCTGTTTTCTTATAAATTATTGTTATCTGAAGCTTAAGGAAAGATAGTCATATGTTATAAATATAAAGACGACTGTTATCCTATGCTATCTAACCCCGGCCTTTTGAATTTCCTTGCCTTAGGGAAATGTTCTTCAGTTTTTCTCCTTAGTCTATCCAGCTTTAAAAGAATGTCCAGAATGCTATCTGTCTTTTCCGGAAAGTATTCCAGAAGATTACCCCATGCTCCTATAGAACGATCCATCCCGATTAATGCTATTTTTGTATAACCGTCTGCATCGTTTTGCAATTCATTGTCACTTTCTTCTGTATCAGCGATATCATCCTGCATAATCGCTCTTAATAGTTTTACATTTATCTGGTGCTGATACCATTGAATAACTTCTACTGCATCATTAATGCTGTCAGCCTTGGCACGCAGTAGGGAGCCATCTATCCCGATTTCCAGCATAGTGTTTATTTCATCTTCTTTTCGCTCAAACAATGAATATTCTGATTCAAACCATTCATCTGCCATCTTTGCATAATAACTGGCAGCCTTCGAAAGCTCATGATTGTCAGCTTCGGTCATTTGAAGTGACATGTTATCAGATGCGAAATTCATATCAAGAGAGTTTAAATCAATTCCTTTTTCCTTTGCTAATTCGATTATTATTTCAGCCGTCTGCTGAAATATCGATTGCATCTTGTTCCAAAATGTCTCATTATTAAGATCGTGAATTGCTGAATCACTGATATCATCTGAGTCAATTGCATAGGTCAGACAGCGGGAGGTAAACAGGCATCTTTCACACCAGTAGTCACAGTAATTATATATACCCGGAATAAACCTGGATTCTTTGGCTAACTTGAAAATATCTTTCTTATTCAACAATTTGCCTTAACGATTCTTTTATTTAAGAATTTAAACAAAAAGCTTGATTAAATGCAACACGCCAGGCAGAAACAGTTTATCAAGAGTTTATCAAGTTAACTTATTCACTTGAACTAATCTATTAAAATGTCTTTAATCTCTAATCTCTTTCTTTTTTTTGGTAACTCATCAGGATACCCTATCGGAAGCAATGCAACAACATGAATATTCGAGTCCCAACCAAACATTTCCCTTATCATTTTTTCATTAATCAATCTGACCCAGCAAGTTCCCAATCCAAAGTCCAATGCTCTCAATATTATGTGCTCTACAGCTATAGCTACATTAAAAGCAATCCTGGGAGATATCTGCTCCATATTCAGTGTCTTCTGTTTTTCTGTTCTCTCAAGAAGTATTTTAATTATCCTTTCTTCAATCGAACCGTTTTTACCTAAATCCTGAATATACGAAACGCTACTGTTTAAATAACCTTTGATATCGGCACAACAGACTAATACTACAGGAGCATTTGCAATAAACATTTGATTATTGGCAGCCTCTGCCAGTCTAAGTTTTACTTCCTTGTCTTTAACAATTTTAAAACGCCATGGCTGTGCATTACATCCTGATGGAGCAAGTCTTGCAGCATTCAGTAGTTCATATATATGTTCATCAGGTATAGAATCAGGTTTGAATTTTCTGATGCTTCTTCTTTTCTCAATAGCTTCTTTAGTTTTCAGCATAGGTGAACTATTTACATTTGGCATAGTTGAAAATTATATCATAATAAAAATAGAAATAAGTACTTGCATATGAATATTTTTTATTAGATTTTATTAATTAAAAAATCATATCACTACTGTCCCAACGTTAATCGAATAAAATCAACTGTTTGTGAAAATCGTCTTCATGATCATTATACTCAGTTG
>MHEF01000042.1 GCA_001805125.1 Nitrospirae bacterium RBG_13_39_12 | reverse complement strand
ATCTGAACAGCTAATAATACAGAGCTTTCTTCTATAGACTTTTTCAGGGCTTTTTTACTGGTATCTACGGCAAAAAATTCAACAATCCAGATCGACAGAATAACTACAGAGAAACCAAGGATCATTTTATAAAGTATTTTCATGACTGCTTTCTATCGTTCTCCCAATGCTTATTTTAAATTTTAAGGATAATTAGAATTGATTTTTTATTTTAACTATTACCAATTACAAGTTACAATATAAAACAATTGTATCAAGTCTCAATATATGGGGGTTATAGGAAGTAACAGAAAGCTATTAGATTTTGTTCATTGTGCTGGGAAGCTGGACATAAAAGCAGCAATTATTACAAATCCTGTAAAAATAAAAATTTCCCGGGAAGATAGCGGAGATGTCTTGGTGAAAATCTTGCAGCTCAGAATGAACTATATTTTTTCTGATAGAAAACTGGGTGAAAGAAGAACTTAAAATGGCACAAAAAGTCTGAATCTTTTCAAAAATTCCCAGAAGGTTATCCCTGCTATTGTTGAAGGCTTTTGCTCGATACTTACAAGATAGAATTTTCTCTTCAGTTTTTTATCCGAGATATGTAACAACTTGACGGAGTCGTCTTTTATCGCCTTAAAAACCGACCATTTAGAGACAAAAGATATGCCAACACCTGACTGTACCATTTGAACAATCAGATCGGGATTGCCGATGGTCATTGATACCTTTATATCATCGGTGTTTATGTTTGTGTTATGAAAAAAATCATCTATGAATTTCCTCATGTCTGAACCTGTTTCTGGCATTACGAATGGTTGGGTTATAAGGTCATCAGGAGTCAGGGGGTGTTTTTTTGTCAGGGGATTTACATCGGATGCTATTATGAATATCTCGTCATCTGCAATCTCTTCACAAAAGATTATTTTGTTTTTTATATTGCCTTCCACAATCCCAATTTCTTGTTTGCCCTCAATAAGGTTGTCGATTATCATTTCTGTATTTGATACTGAGAGCTCTATCTGAACCTCAGGATAATTCTTTGCAAAATCGTAAAAGACCTGGGGCAGGAGATACGTGGCTACGGTTGTACTTGCTCCAATACTTAAAGGTCCCTTTACTTTATGGACATGGGTGAAGATATCGTTTCCCATTTTTTTGTAATGGTCCAGTATCTGTTTGGCATGTTTGAAAAAAATTCTTCCAGCAGGCGTTGGTGTCACATTTCTAGCGTGTCTAATAAGCAGCTTTACTCCAAGCTCATCTTCAAGGCTTTTTATGAGGTGACTCATGGCAGACTGGGTCATGAACTTAGCCTCTGCTGCTTTTGAAAAACTTTTCATCTCGACGACGAGACAGAATGCCCTTAGCCTGTGGTCTTCCATCGGCATTTATTGTAAGTAGAGAAAGGAAATAGTGTCAATGAGCATAATTTATGAAAAATATTCATTTGTTTAATGAATAATATGAATTTGACTTAATACCTGCAACAACTAATTATAATCTGTCTGTAAACTAAAGATACTAGTTATCCCGATAATATATAATCTTCATTGAATGTAATAAAGGAGGCTGTATGCCGAAAGAAAAAAATAAACTTATCATAGCATCAACTACGAGCACTCAGCAATCAGGCCTTTTTGATATTCTCATACCTGCTTATGAGAAAGCGACGAAATACGGCGTCAAAGTTGAGATTATCGCTGTGGGTACCGGCAAGGCTATCAAAACAGCAAAGAAGGGTGAGGCTGATATGCTCTTCGTTCATGATCCCTTCCGCGAGGAAAAGTTTGTAGCTGAAGGGTATGGCGTCAATAGAAGGGCGGTCATGCACAATGATTTTGTAATCGTGGGCCCTCCAAAAGACCCTGCGCGTATCAGTAAATTAAGAACTGCGATAGAAGCATTTGAGGAAATCGCAGAGAAGGGAGCTCCATTTGTATCGAGAGGGGATGATTCGGGTACGAACATCAAAGAATTAGATATCTGGGATGATGGGGGTATTAACCCAAAAGGGAAGGGGTGGTATTTTGAGACAGGTTCTAAGATGGGGGATACTTTAATCATAGCTAATCAAAAGAGAGCTTACACGCTGACAGATATAGGAACATTCCTTAACTATGAAACAAAGATTGATTTAAAAGTTCTGTTTAGAGGTACCCCTATTTTAAAAAATTTATACAGTGTTATTGCAGTCAATCCTGATAAATTCCCAGAGGTTAAGTATAGAGAGGCAATGGATTTCATTGCCTTTGTCACATCACCTGCAGGACAACATTTAATAGCAAATTATAAAAAGCACAGAGTTAATCTTTTTTATCCGGATGCAGTTCTTACTGTAATGAGCAATAAAAAGTAAGCAGTAAGCAATATGCAGTTAACTATAAATACTATGCCAGGAGGATAAAATGAAACTCAAGAGCATTTTTTTAATCATGATTTTATTCACATTTATTGCTTTGAATGTATCTGCTGAAACAAGGATTCTGTGTGCTTCAACAACGAGCACACAGAATTCAGGATTATTTGATTATATCCTGCCGATATTCGAAAAAAAGACGGGAATCAAGATTGATGTTGTTGCTGTCGGTACAGGCGCTGCTATTGAGATAGGTAAAAGGGGTGATGCGGATGTAGTGTTTGTCCATGCCAAGGAACTGGAATTAAAGGCTGTTGAGGAAGGTTTTTTTACAAACCGCCATGATGTTATGTATAACGATTTTGTTATTATAGGACCACCTGATGATCCTGCAAAGATAACAGGGATGAAGTCAGTATCCGATGCATTCCGTAAAATTGCGGAAGGCAGCTGGCTTTTTGTATCGAGAGGAGATAACTCCGGCACACACACAAAAGAATTATCCATATGGAAAAAGGCCGGCATAGATCCAAAAGGGCAAAAATGGTATATGGAAGTCGGACAGGGAATGGAAAAAACCCAGCGGGTTGCCAATGAAAAGCGCGCCTATACATTAACAGATAGGGGTACATGGCTTGCAACAAAAGATATCGATAAACTTGAAATGATAATTGTTCTTGAAGGCGATCCTGTTTTGTTTAATCAGTACGGAGTAATGGCCGTGAATCCAGAAAAACAGAAACATGTCAAATATAAGGAGGCGATGCAGTTTGTAAACTGGCTTATATCAAAAGAGGGACAAAAGGCTATAGCATCATTTAAAGATAAGAATGGCAATCAGTTGTTTATACCGAATGCAAAATAAAGGAGGTGCTTCATGAAAAGGTTATATGTTTTTCTGTTAATTTTAGCTTTTTCCCTTTCGGTATGGGCTCTACCTGTTACGGCTGGTGACACTTCCGCAGAGATAGAACAGCTTAAAGGTGAGATACAAAAACTCCTCAACCGGGTAGAGGAGTTAGAAAAGAAGCAGTCTCAGCCCGAGGCTAAAAAACCTATTGAGACTGAGAAAAAAGCAGCAGAATCCGGAGGAGCTGGCTTGCAGGCAGGGTATGACAAAGGTTTTTATATAAAGACCGCGGATGAAAAATTTTTCTTAAAAACAAATCTATTTCTCCAGTTCCGTTATACCTACCTGCCCTTTGACAGGACAGTCAATGCCAACGATGAGGACTGGAGCAACTTCTTCTTAAGAAGAGCAAGGGTCGTTTTCAGTGGAAATGCGCCCAACAAAGACTGGACATATTTTTTTCACATCCAGTTAGAACCGACCGGCTTTGTCAACCTGCACGACGGATATGTGACCTGGAAAAAGTATCCCTATGCACAGGTCCAGTTCGGACGTTCCAAGCTCCCTTATGGTCTTCACTTCTGGCAGTCTGCGATTTACCTTAATGGTATCGAGCGCAGTATTTTTTCCGGCGAGACAGACCCGGATGGTAAGGAAGATACAAAAAAATGGCCTGGCGGAAATGCCAATTTCCAGGTCAGTAATGAAGATAGCGTTACAAAGTTCCCGTTAGGTGGTCTTCATCTCTTCAGATCTCAGGGAGTTCAACTTCAAGGCGACATTAATCTCTTTGAACAGGATGGATTCTTACAGTACTGGGCTGGTGTTTATAATGGAAGGAATTCAAAGGGACTCCCTAATCATGACAGCGGTCATCTCTGGGTAGGCAGAATCTCCATAAATCCCTTCGGCAAATACAATTTAATCCAGCAGGGAGACATAGACTACAATGAAACCCCCAAGGTCTGTTTCCTCGTCTCAGGTTTTCACGATACAGACCGGTTGAACAAAGTCCGGAGTTCAGCAGACGGGAAAGAACTATCAGTGGATTCCTATGATTATAAAGGTTCCGGATACAATCTTGCTGCCCTGTTCAGGTACAGAGGTTTTTCTGCTGACGCTGAATATGGTTATGAAAGGTTTGAACAAGACAGGTCAGGCGGGGATACATGGGACAGATTTGGGTACAGACTTGATGCAGGCTACTTCATAATACCAAAAAAATTCGAAGTGGTTGCAAGATATGCCTATGTGGAAAGACTGGAAGATAATACCTTAGCAAAATCATTTGCTTCTGGACTCAATCCGGTGAGTGTTAATGGAGGAACTAATAACGCCATTGAGGATAACCTGCAGGAATACACAGTTGGTCTCAACTATTACTTTTATAATCACAACCTGAAACTATTTGTGGATTATAGTTATCTGACAAGGGAATTTATTCTCGTTCCTGGCTCGACTGTTTCCGTTGATGACCAGCACGACAACAGATACAGGGCAATGATGCAGTTTTACTTCTAAGCAGATATTATGGGGCGGCTGTTATACAGCCGCCCCATAATATATTTTTCTAATAAAAAGGTTTCAGATTACTTTTTTGTCTTTTTTGCCTTTGATTTTGAAGCAGTCTTCTTGGAAGACGAACAAGGTGTGCCTTTTGGTTTACAAGACATGTATGTTACACCTCCTTTAACAGAATCTGATTCAAATTATCATAGAAATATCAGTCTGTCAAATGAATAAGCAGTTACAATGAATAAGCAGTTATAATTTTAAGTTAGAATAACAATATGGAATCTATAATAGAAGGTTTTAGAAACGCATTCCTACTGATATTTAATCTTGATGCAGAGCTGCTCGGCATCATTTTCTTATCACTCAAGGTTTCTGTCACAGCCTTAATCATAGCAACCGTCTTAGGCCTTTTGGTGGGTGCCCACATAGGTTTTAGACGATTTCCTTTAAGAGGGATGATTATTAGTATTATGAATACCTTTATGGGGCTTCCGCCTGTTGTTGTCGGGCTTTTTGTATATCTCATCCTGTCAAGGAGTGGCCCGCTGGGTTTTATGGGTTTACTTTATACACCATCAGCAATGGTAACGGCACAGACTATACTTGCATTTCC
>MHEF01000041.1:16514-18062 GCA_001805125.1 Nitrospirae bacterium RBG_13_39_12 | reverse complement strand
TTATGGTATCTCCAGCAGTAGAAAGATCAGAATGAATAACGTCCATATTTTTAAAGAAAATATGGTTTACTTTTAAAAAATGCTAACAGATAATTTAATTTGCAGGGATGGAATTAATAATATAGCTGTTAAATCATCGTTGTGAGTCTGAATCCTTCTGTAATAAATATTTTTTATATATAGAGCTTATAGGATATCAAAAGTAAGAATTGAATTTATTGTCACTGTGAGGTATTCTATAAGACCAAAAATCATTATCGGGAGGGCATTTTAATGGCAAAGAAGACAGTCAAGAGATATGTTTACTTTTTCGGTAGCGGAAGAGCTGACGGAAGAGGTAGCATGAAAGACCTTCTCGGGGGGAAAGGTGCTGGACTTGCAGAGATGACCAACCTTAAAATTCCGGTCCCTGCTGGATTTACTATTACAACTAAAGCCTGCAATGAATATTTCAAAGCCGGGAAGAAATATCCAACAGGATTATGGGAACAGGTTTTAAATAGTCTCAAAAAAGTTGAAAAAGTAATGGAGATGAAATTTGGTGATTCGGTTAACCCCCTGTTGGTTTCTGTACGTTCAGGAGCAAAGTTTTCCATGCCAGGGATGATGGATACAGTGCTCAACCTGGGGCTCAATGAAACAACAATGAATGCACTTACAAAGAAAACAGGGAATGAGCGTTTTGTATACGATGCATACAGAAGGCTTATTACAATGTTTGGAAATATTGTAATGGGCGTCGACAGACAGAAATTTGAAAGGACTCTTGAGGATATGAAGGAGAGAAAAGGAGTCCGGCTTGATACAGACCTTACAGCTGATGACCTTAAAAATCTTATCGATGAATTTAAGATTATTTATAAGAAAGGCACCGGGGAGGATTTTCCAAATGACCCTTATGAGCAGCTTAAGAAGGCTGTAAATGCTGTATTTGGTTCGTGGTTTGGGGATAGGGCTGTAAAGTACAGGAAATTGAACGATATCCCTGATAATCTTGGTACAGCATGTAATATTCAATCAATGGTATTTGGAAATCTGGGTGATAATTCTGGCACGGGAGTTGGGTTTACGAGGAATCCATCTACAGGAGAGAAGAGATTTTTTGCGGAATGTCTCATAAATGCACAGGGTGAGGATGTGGTAGCTGGCATCAGGACCCCGCTACATATTGAAGAGCTAAAAAAGCGGCTTCCAGCTGCTTATGGTGAGCTTGACAAGATATACAAAAAGCTTGAAAAGCATTATAAGGATATGCTGGATATAGAGTTCACTGTTCAGGAAGGGAAGCTTTATATGCTTCAGACAAGGGTAGGAAAAAGGACTGCGGCCTCAGCCCTCAAAATAGCTATTGATATGGTTAAGGAGAAATTGATAGATAAAAAGACAGCAGTATTAAGAATTGACCCTCAGCAGCTTGATCAGTTGCTTCATCCAATGATAGATCCAAAAGCCAAAGTAAAAATAATCGCAAAAGGGCTTCCGGCATCACCAGGTGCTGCAGTTGGAACAGTCATATTTACGGCAGATGAAGCAGAAAAAGCTGCCGAA
>MHEF01000041.1:0-16486 GCA_001805125.1 Nitrospirae bacterium RBG_13_39_12 | reverse complement strand
GACACTGAACGGCACAACAGGTGAAGTAATTCTGGGAGAGGCGCCTCTTGTAAAAACGGCTCTAACAGGTGATTTCGGCATTTTTATGAAATGGGTTGATGAGTTCAGGAAGATTGGAGTTAGAACAAACGCTGATACGCCTCATGATTCAGAGGTGGCAAGGAGGTTCGGAGCTGAGGGAATAGGTCTTTGCAGGACTGAACATATGTTTTTTGCTCCGGAGAGGATAAGTGCTGTAAGAGAGATGATACTTTCTGATGACATAGAAGGAAGAAAAAAAGCGCTGTCTAAAATACTTCCCATGCAGAAAGAAGACTTTATTGGGATATTTAAAGTAATGAAAGGTCTGCCTGTTACAGTAAGGCTTCTTGACCCGCCACTTCATGAATTCCTTCCACACACGGATGATGAATTAAGGGCCCTGGCTGCTTCTATGGAAGTTCCTTTTGAGAAAGTGAAAGCACGAAATATAGCATTACATGAACTTAATCCGATGCTCGGACACAGGGGATGCAGGTTAGGGATAACATATCCTGAAGTATATGAGATGCAGGTTAGAGCTATAATGGAGGCGGCGTGTGAGCTGTCAAAACAAAAAATTAAGGTAATACCTGAAATAATGATACCTCTTGTTGGCCATGTAAATGAACTTAAGATTATGAGGGAACTGACTGTTAATATTGCGGAGGAGGTTCAGAAAAAATATAAAACAAAGGTTAACTACACTGTTGGAACTATGATAGAGCTTCCGAGAGCTGCGATGACATCAGATGAAATAGCGACTCAGGCAGACTTCTTTTCTTTTGGCACAAATGACCTTACACAGACAAACTTCGGGCTTTCAAGAGATGACGCAGGAAGGTTCCTACCTTTTTATGTGGAAAAAGGGATATTAGAAGATGATCCATTCATAACACTTGACCAGAGTGGTACCGGTATTCTTATGAAAATATCTGTGGAAAAGGGTAGAAAGGTAAAGAAAAATTTAAAAATGGGAATCTGCGGTGAGCACGGTGGAGATCCTAAATCTGTTGAGTTCTGTCATAGGATCGGGCTGGACTATGTGAGCTGTTCACCTTACAGGGTTCCTATTGCAAGACATGCAGCTGCACAGGCAGCACTCAAAGAGAAGACGAAAAAGGATCTAAGTAAGTCGACTGTTTAGGATAACAGTAGGGCTCACTCGATTCCTGCTTACCCGAAAAATACATTTAGATTTTAAAGCTGGTAGGCACATAATCTGAGTAATTAAACCGCTCACAAAGGTGCTGTCCGCCCCGGCGGATTCCCGCCTCGGGCTGGTCGCCGAGGAGACGCTGAGGGGAGCTCAAAATCTTTTGCTACACATATGCCTACCGTGAATTGATAAGCATTAATAATATTTGAATTTTTTTTTATATACTGGTAAAGTGTTTTTAGAGCCATGATATCCATATTTATAAAGAACAGAGAACTGAGACAAAGACAAACCATACTCAAGGGTGTCTATGAAGACAACTTAAGAATTATTGGGAAATCACCTAAAACTGTTTTAGGTAAAACCCCTTTGTCTATAAAGAAAATATTTTTGTTCTTTTCCATAACAATGCTGGTTGTTCTAGGGCATGGAAATTATGTGAACTTCTCGTTGTTAAAGGAAGGATCGATTAGAGACAGTCATAGTCATAGTAAACAGGGATCCTTCATTCTGACTGCTCAAGACAATGTGAGTTCTCCTGATAATAAAACTGTTGTGAACATGCCTGAAAATAACCCCTTTTTTTTGACCGGTGAATATTTCGTTGGTCCTTCTGACTATGGATCTTTTTTGAATATACCAAGATCATCACTGAGCAGCTTGTTCGGTTTAGAGGTAAAGACAATTATGATAGACCCCGGGCATGGTGGCTCAGCAACTGGTACCAGAGGAAAAATGGGGACCAAAGAAAAAGATATTGTTCTTGATATAGCAAAAAGATTAAGAGACCGCCTTAAAAAATATGGCAATTACAATGTTATAATGACCCGCGAAAGTGATACCACAGTGCCTCTTAACAAACGTGTAGAATTAGCCGGCCTGAGCAATGCAGATATCTTTATCTCTATCCATCTCAATTATCTGCCATCTAAACCGATAAACATCATAGAAACATATTATTTCGGTCCCCCTTCTGATGAAAAAACACTGAAGCTTGCTGAGACAGAGAATTCGGGTTCTCATTATGCATTGAGTGATTTCCAGGAAATAATTGAGAAGATAGGTGACACATTAAAATATCAGGAATCTAAAGCACTTGCTACTTCAATACAGAAAAAACTATTTTTGAACATTAAAAAGCAGGATAAAAATGTACAAGACTATGGTGTGAAAAGAGCACCATTTCTTGTTTTGCTTGGAGTCGACGTTCCAGCTATTCTGGCAGAGGTTTCATGTCTTAGTAACACGGAAGAGGAGATTAATCTCAATAAAGAAATTTACAGAGAAAATATTGCATATTACCTTGAGGCCGGCATATTAGAATATTTAAATAAAGGAGAAGCAAGATATGAAGCGAAAAGAAGATGATGCTATATTTGTTGGGATTGATTTGGGGACATCAAGAAGTTCAATATGTGCAAGTAGCGGAACAAGGGAATGGATTGAAAGTTATGTCGGGTGGCCCAAAGATTTTATCTCTTTAAAGGTAGTTGGTAAACCTGTCCTTTTCGGTTCAGAAGCTCTTCAAAACAGACTTTCACTCGAACTGTGCAGACCTTTACAGCACGGAATGATTAAAGAGGGCATTGACAGGAGCGAAGAAGCAGTCAGGGAGATAATCAAGCACCTGATAGAACTTACAAAGCCTGCATCCGAACAGAAGATTTTTGCAGTAGTAGGAGTGCCTGCTGATACACTGAAGACGAATAAGCTTGCTATCAGGAATGCTGTATCAGAGTTTGTTCATTCATTAATGGTTGTATCAGAACCTTTTGCGGTTGCTTACGGTTTGGACTTGCTGAATAATTCAATGGTAATTGATGTAGGTGCCGGTACGACTGATTTCTGTATTATGCATGGCAGTATACCTACCGAGGATGACCAGAAAACTATACTGACTGCCGGTGATTACATTGATGAACAACTCTTTAGCTACCTTAATGAGAAGTATCCTAACTCGAAGTTCAATAAAAATATGGTCCGGCTTTTTAAAGAAAAGTATAGTTTTGTCGGAAAGGTACCAGAGGATATTAAAGTAGAAATTCCTGTTGACGGGAAGCCTGTGATGCACGATATTACGAATGAGATTAAACGCGCATGTGAAAGCATATTACCTGCAATAGTGGAAACAACAACTGAGATGATAGCGAGATTCGACCCTGAGTTCCAGGTAAAGATTAAAAACAACATAGTTCTCGCAGGTGGTGGCAGCCTTATTAGAGGCGTGCGCGAATATTTACAAAGTGCGCTGAAGGAATACGGACAATGTATACTAAAGTCTGTTGATGATCCTTTGTTTGCAGGTTCGGACGGTGCACTAAAACTTGCTCAGGATATGCCTGTGAAATACTGGGAACCATTATAAAGTTTTTAAAATTATCATAAAGGTGGTTTATTATGAATGGTAATACGATTCTTGTGATTGATACTGATACTGAAATGATTCAGAAGATCATGTTAGCTCTCGAGTCCGAGGGCTATCTCGTTTTTACAGCCTCAAGTCAAGATGTTAGTATAAATATGGCAAAAAAAGTAAACCCCTCTTTGATACTTATTAATATCGGGATTGAAGGTGCAAGTGGTCTGGAAATATGCAAGGCGATACACAAGACCAAGACACTTGAAAATGTGCCTATTGTTATTATTACTCCACATGAAGGAAGAATAGATTCTCGATATACCGCCCTGTACGGTATTGTTGATTTCCTTAAAAAACCGTTTTCTGACGAAGAACTTATATTAAAAACCAAGAATATAATTTCCGTGATTCCTGTTGAGGGAGCAGTTAAAGAAGAAATGTCTGCACAACCTTTTGAAGACGAGACTGATATGGAAATTTTGGAGGAAGAAGGGATTACAGTTGAACCTGTTGAAGAGGCAATTAAAACACAGCCGATCGAGGAAGAAGTGTCTGTACAACCGTTTGAGGAGGAAATCGACATAAAACTTTTCGAGGAACAAGGTATTACTGCAGAACCGATTGAAGAGGAGATCGAAATACAACCAGTCAAAGAAAAGATTAAGAAAGATGCTGTTAAAGATGAGATTGAATCACATCTCTTTGAGGAAGAACTTCCTTTGACAAAAGAGAAAAAGATAACAGACATTCAGGGAGATAAGGTAGCGGAAATAGTTTTAGATGAACCAAGAGCAAAAATGTCGAAAAGTGAAATAGATGAAGAGATAGCAAAACAGGCCACCGTAGAGGAACTTCAGGCAGAGGAGACTGGCGAAGACATTAAAGAAGCAATTTCCATGTCGCAAAAACGAGACAGCCTTTATAGATCAAGAAAAGGCAAGGAAAAAGGTGGGAGAAAAAGCTGGATTTTTATCCCAGTTGCTGCTCTGGTGATTATGGGTATTATTGCGGCTGGAGTTATGATATTTAAAGGTTATGTGCTGGATAAGAAAATTCTATCGCCAACTGTAGTTGTTCCACCGGAAACCGATAAACAGCAGGCTCCAGAAGTTAAACCACCTCAGGAACAGCAAAGACCTCAACAAACAGTTGACCTGGGTAAACCTGCACCCAAACCGACATCTAAACCTGAACCTAAACCTGTATCTGCATCTAAAGAGAAAACGGTTGTAAAGGGAATTTATTCTGTTCAGATTGGTGTATTCAAAAGTGAAGAAAATGCGAATTCTCTTATAAAGAAATACAGGGGGAAAGGGTATGATGCTTTTATACAAAAAAGCACTGCGCAAGATAAAGGAGTGGTGAACAGGGTTTTAGTCGGCAGGTTTGATAACAGAAAAGAAGCTGCTAAGTCAGCTAGAAGTGTAAGCAGTAAGGAAAATATTAATGCGATTATTTTTAGTCAGTAAAGGAATTTTATACTTTAATTGTAATAAGGATTGTGATATTCAAAAAACAAGCAATTAATGCATATTCACAGTCAATATTAATCTGAATATACGAAAGCATTAATTCTCTTTCTGACCTAGATAACTTAAAACAATTATTACAAGTCCTTTAAAGCGGAGAGGAATATAGCATTCCCGCTTGTTCTCGTTCTATCCCGATATAGATTAAAATTCTATAATACCCCCATTTATGTTTCGAAAGTCTTTTTATTAAATGTATAAAAAAATATAAACGCAATTAACTTGTTTTTATTTGCAAGATAGAGGATATGTATATTCATTATGCTAAAATTGTCAGAGATATGATTAATCTATTTGATTTAAATATATTCTATGAAATGGAAAGTTTTGAAGGTAGATTAAAAATCAGGAGAATGATCTATGTTAAGACTCTTTAATACTTTGAGCAGGAAAACTGAGATTTTTCGTCCTGTAAATGAAGAACTGGTTAATATTTTTACGTGTGGGCCCTCAGTATACCAAATGTCCCATATCGGAAATTTCAGAACCTTTTTATTCGAGGATATACTGGTCCGGTATCTGGAGTATTCAGGATATAAAGTGCGCAGAGGTATGAATATTACTGACTTAGAGGACAAAGCAATTAAAGAATCTGAGGAAAAGAAGGTAACTGTTAAAAGTCTTACAGAAAAAAACATCAAAGAGTTTATCAGAGGGATGAAACTCCTAAGAATGAAAATCCCTGACTATCTTCCCAAAGCATCTAAGTGCATTAATAGATCGGTTGCTATAATACAGCAGCTCCTCAATCTAAAGACTGCATACTGGCATAATGGAAACGTCTACTTTGATCCTTTGAAGTTTCAGGGATTTGGAAAGCTTTACGGACTGGATATGTCCAAATGGCCTAAAAAAAGAAAACGATTCCATAAGGATACTTATCCAGGAATGCAGTGGAACCTTGGGGATTTTATCCTTTGGCATGGTTATAAAATGGGAGACAGGTATTATTGGGATACAAAGATTGGTAGTGGAAGACCATCATGGAACATTCAGGACCCGAGTATGATAAGCGAGCAATTTGATGAAACTCTGTCGATTTATTGCGGTGGAACCGACAACCTTTTCCGTCATCACGATTATACACTTGCAATCCTAGAATCAATTAGGCATTACCCTATAGCAAAATTCTGGCTCCATTGCAACTACCTTTATGTGAATAGTCAGAAGATGTCAAAGAGCAAAGGTAATATTATCTATACGAACACCCTCCAGACGCAGGGTTATAATATGACTGAAATAAGGTATTTTCTTATAAATGGGCAGTATTACCATAGGATTAATTATTCAGACAGGCATATGCGTGTGACCTCAGATAAACTCAGAACATTTAAAAAAGATGTTAATAAAATTGAAAAAAGATCGAGCTCGGGATTTAGCTGCAATACAGCTATTGTTCAAAAAATAAAAAATGAGTTTAAGATAAATATGGACAATAACCTGGATGTTAAAGGAGCTTTTGATGGGTTATACAAAGTTATATCAGATATAAATATCGGAGAACTCAGGACAGGTGAAGCTTCAGGGATTTTGAAAGCCCTCAGGGAAATTGATGAAGTTTTGCAGATTATTTTTTAGAAAGCGATGTGAGGCTGTAAATATAGTATCAGTATTTTCAGGTATAACTGATAGATCATCTGTGCAAATCTAACTGCTATGTTTTGGTAAATTGATTTACCGGTAGGTTTACTAAGAAAGTAGTAAACAGGAGGAATAAATGGTACAGGCTTACAAAGATGCTGTCCATTGCTGGAAGGCAATAATGTCTGATGTTTCCAAAAACAGGGCATTACTCACTACGATAGAGAAGTTCGCCAGAGAAAATATAAAACCTTCAGAAGTAGTATTTGGAACATCTGGATGGAGAGGAGAAATCGGTACAGACTTCACATTTAATAATGTTAGGGTGGTAACCTCAGCCATCATCGAGATGTTAAAAAGCAATGACAGTGTAGTTATGGAAGCAATGGGTGTATCTAATTTCAATGAGATAAAAAAACGTGGAATTATTGTTGGGCATGATAATCGTTTCCTGGGTCATGATTTTGCAATGGAGGTTATAGGGCTTCTTCAGAAGGAGGGAATCAGGACATGGTATGCTGGCGAAGCACCCACACCGGAGTTCTCAACAGGCATTGAGATGCTGAAGGCTGCATGTTCTTTCAACCTTACCCCTTCTCATAACCCGGCAAACTTTGCAGGTTTCAAGTTTAACCCTTCAGACGGAGGACCTGCAGGTCCTGAGATTACAACAAAAATTGAAAAGATAGCTAACAGGATGATGGCGGAATCAATAGTTCTTAACCCGATAAACCCTGGGAATGTAGAAAAGGCAGATTTTACAAGACTCTATGTTGAGTTCATAAAAGAGAGAAAAACTCTGAATCTCATGAGAATACGTGATTTCATAGACAGGGAAGATTGTATTATTTGTGTAGATAACGTTCATGGTTCAACAAGGGGGCGCATTGAAAAGATTCTCGGTAAAAGCAGTAAAATTAAATATTTTCGAACAGAAGATGATCTGCTTTTCGGTGGCATTGCTCCTGAACCTTCGGAAAAAAATATGAAAAAAGTTGTAAATGCTTTAAAAAGAAGCAGTGCCGGGTTCAGACTGGGTGTTATTATGGATCCTGACGGTGACCGCATCAGGCATGCTGACGGCAGCATGCAGATACCGATGAACTACTTTGGAGCAATGGCACTTCACTTTCTACATGTGCATAAAAATATTTCCGGTATTGTTGCAAAATCTGTAGGGACAAGCAATCTTGTTAATGCGATAGCAGAGAAACTGGGGATTCCTGTTAAGGAGACAAAAGTTGGATTCAAAAATTTCAGACCATATATGCTGAAGACATCAGATGAAAGGGCAATAGTTGCTTTCGAAGAGTCAGACGGCATATCAGCATACAACCATACGCTTGAAAAAGATGCGATTTTTGGCATGCTCCTGGCAATAGAGATGATGGCAGTTACGGGAAAAAATCTTAGCGAATATCTAAAAGACATAATGGATGAATTCGGCTACTATTATCCGGACCGTTCGGGTATCTCAGTAGACAGAACATTTGTCGGGGAACCACTTAAAAAGAAGCTTTCTGTTATAAAACAACGTTTTAAGAAAGGAACAAAAGTAAAAATAGGTGAAAAGAACAGAACAGTTAAGGATGTAATAACTGTCGACGGCACAAAACTTGTCTTTAATGACGGTTCATGGCTTATGATAAGGCCGTCAGGAACAGAACCTAAAGTAAGATTTTATATAGAAGCAAGAACAAAAAATGGTAAGAGGGCAGTTTTTGAATTAGCTGAGAAAATGACAAGGGAAGCTCTTGGTATGGATAATAGTTAGCCAGTTATTCTTATAGAAAAAAGTGGTTCCTGTATTAATTCACTCCGGCAGACAGGGCATTTCCCGGGTTTTTTGAGCTTGTCCCTTTTCCTGAATTCAAACCCGCATTTTTTGCATTTGGAAGGTGTAACAATAAAATTATGATAACTTTTATTTATCGTCTTCTGTATATGCTCGAGATGCTCATATATTTCTTTTTCAGAAACCCTTACATCAGTTGATATGTCCCTCGCTGAAAGGGTCCGGCCCTCAATTACTGATATTATTTTCTGACGTATAGTCTCATGCCTTAGAACAGGAATAAAGGGTTCTCTGGATTTCTTTTTCATTTACTCTCTTAAATATATTATATATTTTTCTGCTGGATACGTATTTATTTTGTTCGAAACCTTTTTAAATATACTTCGAAATAATTGGTTACCGTTATTCATATGCCGTATAATTGCCTATTACGATTTAAATAAATTATATCTTAAATAATACTTAAACCGAAAAATGCAGTTAGATTTTAAAGCAGGTAGGCACATATGCATCAAAATCTCTTGAATGCAGAATTTGCGCATGCATGGGTATTTAAACGATATGAATGAAAACGTGCATGTTATCTGAGTCATTAAACTGCTCACAAAGGTGCTGTCCGCCCCGGCGGATTCGCTGAGGAGAACTCAAGAGCTTTTGCTACACATATGCCTACCGTGAATTGAATCTTTTTGGGTAAACATTCTCCATTGACTGGAAACACGGATTGGACAACAGAAGAAACACCCTTTTTTTTGAGAAAAGGAGAAAATCCTGACTATGTTAAGCTGAATTTAGTTATTAATGGCAGAGGGACTGCCTGGATTGACGATATCCGGATTCTGAAAGGTCCGCTTTTGTAGAAACCTCTTGACACTATAGTATTCAATTATTTAAAGTTTCCAAATGGATAAAAGAAAGTGCAAACGTAAAATAAGAAGGCTTAATATATTTTTTTCAGATGGTAAAGAAGAATATAGCGGTATTTCTTCAGATTTTTCATGTAACGGGCTTTTCATAAGAACAAGAAAAGGTTTTATTGAAGGAACAGAATTGAAAATGCAGCTTGAACTGGAGAAGTGTAAAATAATTGAGTTGACCGGTGTGGTAAGAAGGACGGTGAAAACAAGTTATAATATATCAAGCTATAAAACATCTACTTATAAAAATGGGATGGGAATATATCTGATATCAATCCCTGAAGAATATGATAATTTTATCAAACAATTGTACGGACTATGATATACTTTTTCTGCAGGTAAAACTTATTTTACATTAAACAACAATTAATATATAGACCTAATCCTGCCAGTCCTTTTATCAATTATAACCATGTCTATATGCATACCTTTTCTGTTAATAATATCAGCTTCAAAAAAGTAACTCCTCACCCTGATCTTGCCGACTTTTACGCCGCTGTCTGACATGAAAAAATTCTCTAATATTTCCCTTGCCTCGACAGGAGTCCTTACCACCTTTCTTGCACCGTACCATCCCCATTTGTCACCACGCCAATAATGTCCATAGGTAGGTTGGCATTCCATCGTGCCATGATGTATCATTGACTGTGCGTATGAAGCCTCAGAAATAGTTAAAGAAGCAATAAAAAATAGTAGCATCAGTAAATTTGTAATTTTCATAATCCCTCTAAAATTTATCTGAGCAGGGGGCTTTCTGCCCCCTGCAATTTCACATCCCTACTAAAAGTGTATATACCCTGCTCTTGTTTCCTGTTTCTATAATACCATAATTTTTTCGTATATTTTCCCAGTAAAAGAATCCTGCCTCTTCTGTCTTCTTTAGAGTCTTTGTTTTGATATCCATGATCAACTTGTGTATTTGGGTTGGGGGTTCAGTCTTTTTCAGTATGTTTAAACCATAAGAGGCATGTTCCAAAATATTACCATTAGAATACGCTTTGACAACAGAAACAAGAACCGGGTTTATGACCGGAATGAGACTTGCTATCACCCCCTTTCTGATTATTCCACCTCCTTTCTAATATGTTAAGAATATCATCTGAATGTGAAGAGCTATTGAAGGAATTATGAAGATTCTGTGAAGGTGAACCAGGTTTAATATTTACGTATTAATGCGGAACATAAAGGGGTATTGATATTTGTTAAAAAAGGTTTTAGGTCTCAGGAAATTATTTTAGAGAAGGCAAATAGACTGTGAAAGTTGAACCTTTCCCATATTTACTCTGGACCTCTATCCTTCCTCCATGTGCATCAGCAAGTTCTTTTGCGATAGTAAGCCCGAGTCCGAGCCCGCCTTCATATGCTTTATAAAATCTCGAAAATATAAATGGCATTTCTTCCTTTTTAATACCGGAGCCGGTATCCGCAACCTCGATAAATCCCTCTCTGCCCTTTGAACCAGCATTTATAATTACATTACCACCCTTATCTGTTGCTCTTAGCGCATTGCTGAGAAGGTTTATTACAATCTGACTTAATTTGTCAGGGTCTGCATTTACAGTCAGTGCATCATCGCATTTAAATTCCAATGTAACGCCTTTCCCGGCGAAGAGGCTCTCAAATCTGTCTTTCATATTATTCAGAAAAGGTTTAAGCTCAATCTTCTGCCTTTTAAGCTCAAGGGAACTAGCCTCTGCTTTCGAAAGTTCTTCAATGCCTTCTATGATTTTTTTCAATCTGCCGGTCTCCTCGTGTAATGACAGAAGCCGCTCATTGTCTATTTTTATGAGGCCGTCTATCATGCCCTCAAGTTCTCCCTGAATTGAGGTGAGGGGTGTCCTGAGCTCATGTGCAATGTTGGATGTAAGCTTTTTTCTTAGGGATTCCTGTTTCTCCAGATTATCTGCCATCATATTGAATGTTCGCGAAAGTGTACTAATTTCATCATTACCTGATACAGAAACCCTGCTATTACTTTTGCCTTCACTTATATCCTTTGCTGAAGACGTGAGGTTCTTTATGGGGTTTGTAAATCTTTTTGACAGAATAAAACTCAGGAAAATAGATAATCCACCCAAAATAAAAAGCGACATGATAAGAAACCTGTTTGATCTCTTCATGAAGATTGATTCTTTACCCTGTTCTTCTTTAAGATTTATAAATATAATGTCCAGCGTGCCTATTTCTTTCCCGCCTATGAACAAGGGGTAACTCATGAAACTTTCTTTATCAATCGAAATTTCAGCAAATGGGAAACCAGTTATCGCCATGATTCTTTTTTTCATAAGAGGGTACAGGGTTTCCACTGCCTTGGTAGTATTCATTAATTCATTGCTGTTGACATCAAGTATTTTTGTCTCATACCCGATTAATAAAGCCCATACCGTAATTTCTTTTAGCGCGCTTTCATTCCAGCCGGAATATTGTTCATAAGAGCCTTCAACTGCTGCAATAATTCTGTAGATTCTGTCCTCTGATTTGCCTTCAAGGTATTCTTCAAAATCTTTTATTATCAGTTCACGCAAGATCAATGCTGCTGATAATGAAATTATGGAAACAGAAAGAAGGAGGATCAGGAATTTACCCCAGAGACTTTTAATCATCTGTTTTTCCGGTAAATTTATATCCTACGCCATAAATTGTATTTATAAATATAGGTTTTTTGGGGTCGTCTTCTATCTTGTATCTGATATTTTTTATGTGAGCGTCAATACTACGTTCGTATCCCTCAAACTGATAGCCGAGTGCGCTGTCTACAAGATCTCCTCTTGAGAATACCCTGCCGGGTGAACCGGCAAGTACCGAGATGATTTTAAACTCGGTTGGTGTGAGTGTTACAGAAAGTCCTTTCTTTTTAACTTCGTAACTCCTGGTATCTATAGTCAATAATCCTTTGTTAAAACTCATTGAAGCTGTAACTGCTATATCGCTTCTTTGAGCCCTTTTAAGTACAGCTTTCACTCTTGCGACAAGTTCCCTTGGGCTGAATGGTTTTACGACATAGTCATCTGCACCCAGAGCAAAACCAGCTACTCTTTCTTCTTCTGATGACTTTGCCGTCAACATAATTATCGGAAAATCACCGGTCTCCTTTAACTCTTGGCAAACCTCTTCACCGCTTATGTCAGGAAGCATCAGGTCGAGTATTACAAGAGAGGGGGACTCGTTTAATGCAAAATTTATTGCATCTTTGCCTTTTTCAAAGGTTACTACCTTGAACCCCTCATTTTCAAGATAAACCTTAGCAATCTTGGCAATCTTTTTATCATCTTCAACTAAAAGAATTAAATTCACCATAACTAAAATATACCATATATATCTAAAACTGGGGGAAAGGTTAATTATACGGGATCAAGAATTGAAAAAAGTTTCATAGGACATATTTGTAAGATTGTCGTGAGGGATATTGAGTTATGTTTTTAAAATTAAAGAGGCAGAGCAAATGCAGCCCCTGCCTCTTTTATAAATCAAAATATAAATAATGTTTCCTGCTGATCTGATTACTCGTTATAATTATTATTTTGCACTTTTCTTTGCTGGTTTTTTATCAATTTTCTTTTTAGGTGCAGCCTTGGATTTCTGAGTCATTGGTCTTCCACAACACCAGAGAGTAGTACGGGAAACACCTGCACTGCTGATAACAACTTCTCTTGCACAGGGAACACATACCATCTTTTGCCCTTTTTTTAACTTTGCCATAATTAACCCCCTTCTTAAATTATGCTCTTATTATTTTATACATATATTAAATTTCAGTAAACTATTATTTCTATTATTTAATCCTATAAGAAATCATTGCTCCTGCTTGCACAATATCATTGGACCTAAAATTAGAGATAACGCCGGTTATTCTTATATATAAAAGAATTTGGAGATTGAGGAATATTAATAAGAACATTTATGTCAGCAGTGTTTGATTTTATGATTTATATAGAATGAATGATTGCAGGATATAAAATATACCATTCTGTTTGTTTTGTGAAGTATAGAAATATAGAAATAAGGAAGGGGTCGCTTATTTTGCAAGTTCTCTAATCGCTCTGTTTTTATCCGTTAATGCACTTTCGATGACAGGCTTTACATCCTCATCATCTTTGAATCTCATCAAAGAAATTAATGCCATTTTCTTTACCGATACAAGGTTATTTTCTTTAAATGCTTTTATAAAGAAATTCTTAATATCGCCTGTAGTTTTATAGTCAATAGGTATATCATTAATCAAATTGTTAAGTGCACCGATAACAAACTCTCTAACATAATGTTCATCGTAACTATAAGCGCTGAAAAGAGGGTTAACAGAGGGTTTCCCAATTCTTACCAATGCGTCTGAAATCTCGTTTGGCAGATTATGAGTCTTCCTCAAAAATAAAATTAATGCTGACGCTGATTCTTCTGTTTTTATTTCTGCTAAACAGAGAATTCCCTCTTTGAGCAAATTATCGTCTTTGTTTTCAGATAAAAACTCATATAAAGGTTTGATAGCTTGATTTTTATATGAAGCTATATCATTCCTCGCTTTAATACGGACTAAACTATCTTCGCTCTTTAAATATTTGATTGATTCTTTAATTTCCTTCTCTTGTTTATTTTTAGCGTTAGAACAGCTAACAATGAAAACAAATACGCAAGAAATGGAAATAAAATAAAAAAGATTCCTTCCCAAAATGTCTCCTTTTAGCAATTAACGAATATTTGATAAATTCTACTACATTTATACTAATAATATGTAATATAATTTACCAGTTTTCTGCTCTATTGAATGTAAACGTTTTGTATAATCAGGGTCTTTAAGAATTTTAGTATCAATAGATTTATCGTTATATGTGGTATGAGGTCTTTTCTTATTTTATTTCAGGATATAATACGCTTGAACTAGAAAAAATGAAGATTGATGTTAAAAAGCATATTTTGTAAGTAAAGCAGAATATTCTTAAAGGTTTCTTTTAACTGAAAAAATAAGGACATCTTCATAATATTTTCATAATCTCTTCACGGTTTCTTCATAAGTTTTATTTATCATAAACATTGAAAATGGATTTATATCATGGTGCGGCTAAGAAGAGTTTGAGACAGTACCAAAAAGTAGTTACAGCAAATAGTTATCGGCAAACAAGTTTTGTTATTAAAAGGAGGAAAAATTGATACTTAGAAAAAAAATATCGGTTGTTGCAGCAATATTTTCAATTATAGGTCTTATTATCGGGCTCGGCATATCATCGAATTTCAACTTTTTTTCTGATGGATATGCAAAAGACTTAACAATTTCAAAAGAAGCTGTGGAAATACTAACAAAAAATAATCAGGCCATGGTTGAAGTTGTATCTGCAGTAAAGCCTTCTGTCGTGAATATATCATCAACAAGAACAATAAAAGGAAGCGGGATGTCTTCTCCGTTTTTCAACGATCCCTTTTTCAAAAGATTCTTTGGCGATCAATTTAGATCTTTTGAGTCGCCCAGGGAACAAAAACAATCAGGTCTTGGTTCAGGGGTTATAGTGGATAAAGACGGCTATATCCTTACTAACAACCATGTCATTAAGGACTCTGATGAAATAAAAGTAAAGTTGTCTGATGAAAGGGAGTTTAAAGGGAAGATAATAGGGGTAGACCCCAAAACTGACCTTGCCGTTATAAAGATAGACTCAAATCATCTGCCTGTTATCAAACTTGGAGATTCTGAAAAATTGCAGGTTGGGGAAACAGTAATCGCTATCGGAAATCCATTTGGACTGAGCCATACTGTCACATCTGGTATAGTGAGCGCAACAGGAAGGGCAAATGTTGGGATAGCCGATTATGAGGATTTTATTCAGACTGACGCTGCCATTAATCCCGGCAACTCTGGCGGTGCACTGGTGAATGTAAGAGGAGAACTTGTAGGGATAAACACAGCTATATTCAGTACGACCGGCGGGTATCAGGGGATAGGGTTTGCAATACCGAGCAACATGGCAAAAACTGTTATGGACAGCCTTATAAAAAATGGAAAAGTTGTCAGGGGATGTCTTGGGGTAACGATCCAACCTCTAACCCCGGACCTTTTAAAGCAATTTAATCTTGGAGATAAAAAAGGGGTTCTTGTAGCAGATGTCATGGAAGACAGCCCTGCTGAGAAAGCAGGGATAGTTAGGGGAGATGTTATTGTTGAGTTCGAAGGTAAAAAAGTTGATGACGTAACAAACCTCAGAAATATGGTAGCCAGTACCCTGCCGAACGAAGAGGTTACGATCAGAATTATTCATGATGGAAATCCAAAAACACTAAAGGTGAAAATTGAAGAAATGTCTGCAGAAACGCAGACACTAGCAATAGCAAAGACTTTTAATAACCAGCTTAAGGGTGTCCATGTCCAGAACCTTACTCCTGAATTGAAGAAAAGTCTTAATGTTCCAAAACGCTTTACTGGAGTTGTAATAGCTGAAATGGAAGATGACAGCCCTGCTCAGGGTATTCTGATGAAAGGTGATATTATTATGGAAATAAACAAGAAAGATATACATAACATCAAGGTTTATGAGTCAGTAGTTTCAGGGATTAAATCTGACGAGAACATACTGCTTCTCGTATACAGGCAAAATTCAGCCTTTTACGTGACTTTGTCCGCAGGGTGATATTCAGAAAGTGAAAGAAATTAAAAGTGCAGAAATGAATATTTAGCAGGAGGTGACAGATTCCATGAAAGTTTACAAATGTATAAAATGCAACAATAGAACACACCAGAATGATAGCATTTGCGCAGTATGCAGAATAAACATTCCGCAGATGTTTGAGGAGTTAATAGATTTGATAAAAAGGGATAATGGACGGAAATATCAACTGCCAAAAATATTAGAAAGAAGCTAAAGATTTTTAGAAGGTCATTCGTTCATGTTTGTGCATGTCTCAAACTGTAATCGCAGGCATATGTAACGAATGACCTTCTTTTTTAACAGACAGGATTAAGGTTATATTTTTTCTTCCTCTTCCATAGCTTCTCAGCTTCAACTGCAAAGAATATTATAGATGAAAGGATAAGTGTAAACATCAATTCATTAAAGGTCAAGGGTACAGTCTTAAATATTGGATTTAAAAATGGCACATATATGGTTGTCATCTGGAAAACAAAACTCAATAATACCGCACCAAGAA
>MHEF01000040.1 GCA_001805125.1 Nitrospirae bacterium RBG_13_39_12 | reverse complement strand
ATCTTTATTATTATGAATGGGGTGCTCACTTTTAATCTTTAAATCTTAGAACAACGGTCCACTTTTAATTCGTAGTCGGCGCATTTAATTTATGAACTTGATTATTTATTTGTTCCAAAATAATATAATGTTTAAGATATTGAAGGAGGTAAAAGATGAAATTATTAAATCTTTTTTCCATTATTTTATGTTCTATCTTATTTACATCTGTTGGCACATCATTGCCTGTTCACGCTATTGATGGCGATAACTCAAATCATGTGAACGTGTCTGAACTTCCGGGTATAAAACTTCAACCACCTTTAATCATATATCCAGAGGAGATATCAGAATTCAGAGGTATAAATAAAATAGAATTCAAATGGCATAAGGTTAAAGATGCAGACCGTTACCACGTAATGCTTGCCAGAGACAGGGCATTTAAAATCATCATTCATGAAAACAACAAAATTAATGATACTTCTTACACTATAGAAAATCTTGATTATGGGACTCATTTTTTAAAGATACGTTCTGTTGCATCAGACGGGACCGAAGGGCCTTTTTCACATACTCTAAGCTTTATAATTGTTCCTCCTCCACCATTAATCACCCCAATAATTAAAAATAAATAATTCAAAGGTATACCGTTTATATAAATTTAGTGCAGTTTTACATATATAAAGGATTAGAGATATTGATTGATCTGATGAAAACTACTTGGCGCAGCGGAATCCGGTATTCATATACCTGTCTTCAGGATCAAGCCAGAAACGGTATGTACTTCGTATTACTATCTCCCCGTAACTGTCGTACCAGGAACCACCGCGCAGGACTTTATAACTCCCGAACGATGGACCTGACGGATCATTCTTTGGCGGAACCTGGGGGTCTTTTCCATCGTCAGTAACAACAGGTTCTCTTTTTATATCTGTAAGATTTTCTAATATATCAATATTAGCCGTCAAATCAGGACCACAAAAATTACAATAGTTTTGTCTATACCAGTCACTTATCCATTCCCAGACATTCCCGGCCATATTCATAACGCCATAATAAGACGCTCCTTTAGGCATCTCATCTACTGATACCATAACATTAAGTTGTTTCCCGTCCCAGTCTTGGTCGTATCTGGCTTTTGTGCCGTCAGGTATGCTATTCCCCCAAGGGTATATCCTTTCATCAATCCCTCTTGCTGCCTTTTCCCATTCAGCTTCTGTCGGAAGATGTTTACCATTCCAAAGGCAGTACGCATCAGCCCCAAACCATGAAACATTGTTAGCCGGATAATTTTCAAAACCTTTTCTGGGTATATATTTTTTATGACTTTGCTTTGACTGAGCAGCAACGGTTTTTATCTCAGGCACCTCGATGATGCTTGAATATTTGTCAAAGGAGTAATATTTATCTTCGGGATTGCCTTTCTCATTAAGAAACTCTGCAAAATCCTTTGCTGATACCTCATATTTGTCCATCGTGAAGGTATCAACAAAAACATCATGTTCAGGCCTTTGATTTAAGTCCCCTAGAGCCCATCCCATCTTGAACCAGCCCCTTGGTATAATAACCATATCATTAGATGCAGATGAGATGTCGTCAGGCAGACTTTCAGTAGCACCAGACACAAGAAAAATCAATATGAACCCAATAAGAATATCATAGTGAATCCTCTTGTTTTTCATATTGTTAATTTTATAATTTCCAATAACAATAATACAAGAAAGTTTTTTTTGATTTCACTTTTTGATAGACCTGATAGTATCAGTAAATCCTGTATGGACTCGCTTTCATGAACTAAAAATAGTATTCTTAAGTATGAAGCATATCGAGAGTGAAAGTATAACCAGCGATTAATGTATAACGTTTTGTTGTTTATAGATACTGGACAGATTGTATGGTAGAAAGGGGAAAAAACACAAATAACTACCTGAAAGAAATCCTCAAGAAGCCGGAATTTTCAGGAACTGAGTTCAGTTACAAGGACATCTTGTTCTTCATACAATTTGTCAGACCTGTCTGGAAACCGGGGTTATTAAGTCTAATTTTGACCATTATAACTGCTGGCCTGGGATCCCTCTTACCCCTGAGCAGCAAAGTCTTGATTGACTTCGTAATAATGAAAGAGGGTTTTCAAAGAGTCAACCACCTTTTAAAATCCTTTAATCTTGAATCAATTATTCCTTTTGCAAGACACTACCTTGAGTCCATAAATCTTGTAGTTCTATCCATTTTGGTAATCGGAATAATTATCGGGTTAATCGGAATATTTCAAAGATACTTGATGTTCAGATTCCAACAGGAATTAACTTTTAACCTGCAGACAACATTATTCGGCCATCTTTTAAGATTTCCGATGTCATTTTTCAAAAAGAAACAGACCGGCTATTTGATGTCACGAGTTTCTGATGATGTTGATGCCTTGCAATATCTATTCTCTCAAAACCTGTCACAGACAGCAACCAGCATTTTCTACCTTTTTTTCGGTGCTGCAATCTTGATTACCCTAAGCGTTAAGCTTTCAATTATTGCGATAAGCATTCTACCTGTTTATGTTTTCATAAATTATTACTTTGGAGGGAGGATCAGGAGCGTTAGCTTTAATGAGAGAGAAACTAACGCTCAGGTCTCAAAAGATATTCAGGAAGTATTGTCAGGGGTAGAGGTAATAAAGGCTTATGCAAGCGAGGAAAGAGAAGTAAAAAAGGTTTCAGGAAAGATAAGGTCTGTTATTAATGCTCGACTTAAAAGCATGATTTTATCTTTACTCTCCAACTACTCTTCAAGGGTTTCTCAACTTATATCTACTATTTTGATTATGTGGTTTGGCGCAAGAGAAATTATGAAAGGATCAATGACAATTGGAGATTATGTTGCTTTCACTGCTTATGTCATATACCTCTCCAACTCTGTAAAAAATCTTTCAACGCTACATATAATGCTCCAACCTATTTTTGCTTCTCTCGAAAGATTGATGGAGATTTTCAGACTTATACCTGAATTTAAGAATGATGAAAAGTCAGGAAGTTCAGCTATCCTCGATAAAGTCAAGGGCGAATTTAAATTTGAAAATGTATCATTTTCCTATGAGGAAGGCAGCCCGGTCCTTGAAAACATTAATTTCACTGTTCAACCAGGAGATATTATAGCACTTGTCGGACCAAGTGGCGCAGGCAAGACAACCCTGGTAAATCTGATACTAAAGTTTTACATCCCGCAAGATGGTAACATTTACCTTGATGGACATTACTTGAGAGACATTTCTTCAAAGTGGCTAAGAGAGCAGATGGGGGTTGTCTCTCAGGAAGTTTTTCTTTTCAACGACACAATTGAAAATAATATAAAATATGGCTACCCCCAGGCCACAAAGGAAGAAGTAATAAGTGCAGCCAAAAAGGCAAATATCCATGAAGATATTTTTAGTCTGCCATTTGAATATGACACTGAAGTCGGCGAAAGAGGTGCAAAATTATCGGCAGGTCAGAGGCAGAGAATCTCTATAGCACGTGCCTTTTTGAAAAACCCTTCTATTCTAATATTTGACGAACCTACTTCAGCACTTGATATAGATACAGAAAGTCTCATAAAAGACTCGCTTATAAAACTAATGGGGGACCGCACGACATTCATTATATCTCATCGTCTTTCCTTTACAGATATCGCCAGTAAAATTTTAATCCTTGAGAAAGGAAGAATATTGGAAATAAAAACACAACACCCCGCCTCCCTGCCTCCTTATTCCAGATATTAAATCCTGTGCATGTAAAAATAAATAGCATCCATTTAACAACTACTTTCAAGCTGTTACCCTAAAAATGCAATTCACGGTAGGCATATGTGTAGAAAAAGCTCTTGAGCAGCACCTTTGTGAGCGGTTTAATGACTCAGATAACGTACACGTTTTCATCCATATCGTTTAAATAACCATGCATGCGCAAATTCTGCATTCAAGAGATTTTAATGCATATATGTCTACCAGCTTTAAAATCTAACTGCATTTTTAGGGTTAATCAATTGCCATAAAATGTAAAATGTTACATATTTTGTTAATTGGATGTAATATTTGGAACAAAACAATCTTTTGTTTCAAGATTAAGTACTTTGCATAAAAATCTATTTAATGGGTAACTCAATTTAAAATAAGGATTTTTTATTAAAGATATGACTTTTATAGAATTTTCATAGTATATTGAACCCCCTTCATGTTTGGTATAGTAATTGCTTTATTTTTTAATACATGTATGTTATTTTATATATAACTGCTTTACTTAAATATAAAAGGATGTCACATAAGTCACACTTTTTAGTAATAATATTGACTTTATTATTTTGCGGACCTGCTTATGCTAAGGTATCAGGCGTTTGCAGCAATTGCCATACCATGCATAACAGTCAGAATGATGCAAGTATGAACCTTGGGAAAACTTTTGGAATAGGTAGTTATGACAGTGAGTGTATGGACTGTCATGGAGCAAACAGAGCAAGACTTTTAAGGATGGACTGTCTTGGATGCCATGCCCAGAATATAGGCGGGGCTTCAAATATTGTAAATCCTAGCAATATGCCACAGGTTGCCCTCGCCACTGGTTCAACCCCCCTTGCCGGCGGCAATTATAAATATGTATTTACAAACGACTCTAAGGGCCACAATGTACATGGATTCGGCGATGATATCGTTACTGACGACTTATTAGGGAACAACCCTCCTGGCTATAACTCATCTTATGACCCTGCTAACCCTGATTTTGACCCGGATTTATACGACGACGCCGAACAAATTATGTGTGCAGGACAGAATGGCTGCCATGGCAACAGGGACGAACAACACCAGATACTTGCCATTGCTGGAACGCATCATGCAGATGATACAATCCTCAGGTTTGGTGGTGGCTTTACAGAAACCGGTCAGGGTGCAACAGTAGGAACAAGCTACAGATTTCTTTACGGAGTTCACGGCGCAGAAGATAACAACTGGCAGGCATCATCATCCCCCACTGACCACAATGAGTATAGGGGCGATACCTTTGAAGTAAGGTCATCCCAAAGTTCATTTAGTTCAATAGTCACTATCAGTCAATTCTGTGCTGAATGTCATGGTAATTTCCACGCAAGTGCTGGAATTACTGCCGGGTCAGGTTCCCCCTGGCTCAGACACCCGACAGACGTATTGATTCCAGATTCAGGTGAGTATGCAAGCATATCTACTACCTATAACGTCTTAACACCTGTTGCCAGACAGAGCATAGCTGTCGGTACAACACAGGCATCACCTACTGTAACTCCTGACGAGGACATCGTTATGTGTTTGTCATGTCACATGGCTCATGCATCTAATTATCTTGACATACTCAGGTGGGATTATAATAATATGGCATCTGGCACTGGTTGTTATGTCTGTCATACCCAAA
>MHEF01000039.1:41123-41381 GCA_001805125.1 Nitrospirae bacterium RBG_13_39_12 | reverse complement strand
ATTATCTTGACAAATTATGACTTCTAATAAGAGAATTATAATATATATTTTAAGCGTTAGATTACATTAACAGAGCCTTAAAAAACTGAATAAGGATGGGATATGAAAAAGAAATTTATTTTTATTTTAACAATTTTCATCTGTCTTACGTTCTTCAAACAAACGTTACAAGCTGTTGAATGTTTAACTCCAATTAAAGGAGGTACACTTCCTGAGATATCTCTTCCTGTACCACAAAACACAAGTGAAAAAGATTAT
>MHEF01000039.1:36551-41050 GCA_001805125.1 Nitrospirae bacterium RBG_13_39_12 | reverse complement strand
GCATGTACTGCCCATACTGCCAGAAAGAGGCCCCAATGATTAACAAACTCTATCAAATTATAAATGACAGACCTGATCTCAGGGACAAGATTAAAATCATCGGAATTGGTACCGGCAATACACCTTTTGAAATTAATGTCTTCAAGAACCAATACAATATACCATTTCCCCTTTTTCCTGATGAGTCTTTTTCTGTTCACAAGTCAGTTGGGGAAGTCAGAACCCCCTACTTTTTCGTTATTAAAAAGAATGAAGACGGTTTTCATAATATTCTTTATTCAAAAGGTGGAACTATTGAGAACCCGGAGCAATTTCTCGACCTTATCATCAAAGAAGCAGGATTAAAATAGGAGGTGTTATGCTACGAAAAGATAATTTTTATCTATTAATTACGATATCTGTAATTGTTATCTTTATATTTTCATTAACAACTGCCTATGGTCTTTCTGAACAATTCAAAGGCAAAATATACAACCCCGGGAAACTGAAAGCTATTGACAGTGTTACCGAACTTAAAATAGGTGATAAAGCTCCTGATTTTACCCTTCCATCTCTATCAGGAGAAAAAATTTCATTAGGTCAGTATCATGGAAAAAAGAATGTTTTAATTTCTTTTGTTCCAGCAGCATGGACTCCTGTTTGCTCAGACCAGTGGCCCGGATATAACATAGCTAAAGATTTTTTTGATAAAAATGACGCTATATTAATTGGCATTACTGTTGATAATATCCCTACATTGCATGCCTGGACAAACGAGATGGGCGGTCTCTGGTTTCCTGTGCTTTCTGATTTCTGGGCTCATGGAGCAGTAGCTAAACAATATGGGGTCTTACGGTCTGATGGAGTTTCTGAAAGAGCAATTTTCGTAATTGATAAAAAAGGAATCATTCGTTACATAGATATACATGATATTAATACAAGACCTAAACTTGAAATTCTAGTTCAAGAACTTGAGAAACTTGAGAAATAGTCCGCATATTCGTTTGCTTTTGTTTGTTTGTTTAACAGTATCGTTCTGTTTCAGGCTTTCTTTCGCAGAAATAAAGCCCATAGATGTTGGAAAGTGTTTTCCAAATTTGACTTTTAAGGATATCCTGTCTAAAGAAGAACGAACATATCTTTTGATACCGGAAAAGAAAACCTTCTCTTTCAAGAAATCCCCCGTGAATTTTTTTCTTATCGATGTTTTCAGCATTTACTGTATAAGCTGTCAGAAACAGGCCCCGATTTTTCATGAGGTATATTCAAAAATTGAAAATAATCCGGAATTGAAGCGAAAAGTGAAGATGATTGGTATCGCTGTAGGTAATAACCAAAAAGAGGTAGAAAGTTTCAAAAAAGAATATAAAACACCCTATCCTGTTTTTACCGATTCTGATTTTTCTGCATATGCATCATTAGGAAACCCCCGTGCGCCTTACACAATATTTTTAAAAAAAGATTCCAAAGGGAAATACATCGTTGTTAACACCCACAGGGGCAAGTATGATTCAGCGGATGATGTTATGAATGATATAAGAGATTGCCTCTATTGTGACCCGAAGACATCTTCATGTGGGGTTAAGGGGACTGATTAAGATACATATATTTGCTACTACTTCACCAGACAGCGTCCGACAAAGACTCCTTTTACAAGTCCAGTAATAATTAAAACATCACCCGCTAACATTTTCGGATTAAATATTAAGTACTTCATAAAGTCTGCATTTTGAGTGCCTGTCATGACGTGCAGACAGTTCATATCTCTTCTTAGACAGATTGAGGAGGTATGTTATTTCTGCGATAGACAGCAAAATGACGTTTGCATTCTCCTCTTGTTACAGTTATCTAAGTAGTCGAAATGGAAGAGATTTTCTAAAGCAGCTTGAGATGGTGTACCCTAGTCCTGTTGATTACCTTATCTCAGAAAGAGATATGTCAAAAAAGCTTGCAACTTATACATTTTCTTGATATATTAAAATAAATAATTCTAATAGGAAAATGTGATAGTTTTTTTTAAATTATATAAGTAAAGAGGGAGACTTGGTTGAATTAAGAAAAATTTTGGTAGTAGATGATTCACAACTGATACATTCTATGTACAAGCTTGTTCTAAACAGGTATAAGAACTGCAAAATTCTCGATGCCATGAACGGGCTTGAGGCGCTTGATATCCTATCAAGAGAAAAAGATATCAACCTGATTCTCCTCGATATAAATATGCCGGTAATGAATGGGTTACAGTTCATGGAAAAAATCAAGAATGAAAACCTTTACAAAAATATCAACATAATAGTCATCAGCACTGAGGGGAAGGAAGAGGATACCCTCAGAGCATTGAAACTCGGGGCACATGGTTATGTAACAAAGCCATTCAAGTCCCATGCACTGCACGAAGTGATCGAAAATATTTGTACAGCGAAACAGTCATCTTTTCCAAGTGAAAAGAAAGTGTAAAACCGCTGGAATATTCAGAACTAATAAAAGACTTTCTTGATGATGCTGATACGCATTTAAAGGCATTTGACAACGCCTTGTTATTTCTCGAGAAGAACGGTCTGAGTAAAGAGGTTATCCTGAGCACTCTGGGTTCTCTCCACACTCTAAAAGGCAATTCCGGCATGATGGGGTTTGAGTCCCTAAAGACCTATATCCACCTCGTGGAAGAGGTAATGAAAAGGATCAATGATAACAGGCTTGAACTCGGTAATGCCATGGACGTACTTTTTGACAGTGCAAATATAATAAGAAACGCCCTCCATGGCATAGCAAAAGAAGCATCTTACAACCCGGATCTTACTGAATCTATTCTTTCTCTTGAAAAAAGACTAGAAGGCGAATATTCCACGCTTCAAAAAGAAGCTGTTGATCTTGCCTCATATCTCGGGACCAGGACAGATACCATAAAGGTTAATTTCAATAGACTCGATGATCTTCTTAACCTTGTCGGTGAACTTGTGATTTTCAAAACAAGGCTGAACCAGATAGAAATAGATATCAGAGATACAATCAATAACAAATCCCTTTCAAAAGAATTGGATGAAGGGCTTGAACTTATGGGGAAAACCATATCAGGACTTCAGGAAGGCATCATGAGAGCAAGGATGCTCCCTGTAAGTAATGTTTTCAATAAATTCCCTAGAATGGTAAGAGATCTTTCAGAGTCACAGGGAAAAGATATCCGTCTGTTTTTCGAAGGTGAAGACACTGAACTTGATAAAACCGTCATCGATGAACTCAGAGAACCGCTCCTGCATATTATCAGGAACGCGATAGACCATGGGATAGAGGACCCGAAAGAGAGGAAAGAAAAGGGTAAAGCCCATTATGGTTTCATTAAACTTTCAGCGAGCCAGGAATCCAATTACATAAACATAAAGGTCGAGGATGACGGCAGGGGTATAGATTATGAGTATGTAAGGGAATCAGCCGTTCAAAAAGGTTTGATAAAGGCAGAAGACCCCTTTGATAAAGAGAGCATTCTCTCCCTGATATTTTCAGCGGGATTTTCAACAAATCCGGAGGCTACCGATATTTCCGGCAGGGGGATTGGACTTGATATTGTCAATAAGAACATCGCGAAGCTCAATGGCCAGATAATGGTCAAAAGCACCATTGGACAAGGTACTGCGTTTACCATAAAGCTGCCGCTCAGCCTGGCGATCATTCCTGCCTTAATGGCAGAGGTAGGAGAAGAGGTCTATGCCATACCGATGAGTTCAGTAGATGAGAGCATAAAAGTAAGTGAAGAAGATATCCATATCATCAACAACTATGAGGTCTTACGGTTCAGGGAGAGAATCATACCGGTTATAAGACTGGCTGATTTCTTCAATCTTGAACGGAAGAGAAAGAAGAAATTTTATCTGGTGATACTCGGCAGGGCAGACAAGCGACTCGCTATTGCTGTCGACAGACTTAAGGGACAACAGGAGATCGTCATAAAACCTCTGGACGAGACATTCGGCAAGTCCTTTGGGATAGCAGGAGCATCTATTCTCGGTGACGGAAAGATTGTCCTGATAACTGATGTCAAAGCATTCTGGAGTGCTGGCGATTTTAAGAAAATAGTCAATTAGTAAGATAATTTAAATAGGAGGAACTAAGATGACGAACATAAATCTTCCAGCTTCAGGTCTTGCTGAAGATAGCCACGAAAATTCTAAAGAAAAGGTAAAGGATTTTCACATTGTTACATTTAACCTCGGTGAGGAATACGGGGTCCCGATTAGCCAGGTGCAGGAGATTGTGAGGGTCGGTAGTATTACGATGGTACCGAATTCCCCTTCATATATGGAAGGGGTAATAAACCTTCGCGGCAGGGTACTGCCGGTTCTGAACCTCAGGAAAAGACTAAACCTTTCAGTAAAAGAAATGAGTAATGCATCCAGAATTATGGTAATAGAGGTTGGCAACAAGGTAATCGGTCTGCTTGTTGACGCTGTCTCACAGGTTATAAAAGTGCCTCCAACATCTGTAGAAACTGCCCCCGAAGAAGTGCTGGAAATTGACACTAATTA
>MHEF01000039.1:28527-36540 GCA_001805125.1 Nitrospirae bacterium RBG_13_39_12 | reverse complement strand
TTGGAAAACTGGAGAACCGGCTGGTTATTTTGCTTGATCTTGAAAAGCTGCTCAGAAAAGAAAAGATTGAGATAGAGGAGGCAAGCACCCATGTAGAAGAAAATTAATTGCTGGGGGGAAAAGTTGCGACGGCTTTAAAGCAACTTAAAATTAATAACCCAAAAAATAAAACTTAGGAGGATTTCAAAATGGTCAACAGATTATTTGCAATAGTAATTGCGTCTGTATTTGTCCTTTTTTCTTCATCTGTATTTGCAGAAGATGGGGTAAAAAATGATCAAATTCTGGTTGGAATGTCAACTGTTCTGTCTGGTCCAGCATCTTTTTTGGGAACAAGTTTCAAGACAGGCACTGAAACGTATATAAAAAAGATCAATGAAGAAGGCGGCGTTAACGGCAGAAAAATTAAGTTGATTGCCTATGACGACGGGTACGAACCAAGCAAGGCTGTTCCAAATGTTAATAAATTAATTAATGAAGATAAAGTATTTTGTCTGCTTGGAAACGTCGGTACCCCGACAGCTATGGCAATAAAACCCATTATTACAAAGGAACAGGTTCCTTTTTATGGGCCATTTACAGGTGCAGAGCCTTTGAGGTCCCCTGTGGTTAAATACATTTTGAATTACAGGGCAAGTTATTATCAAGAAACAGAAGAGTTTATAAAAGGAATGGTTGATGTTTTAGGTCTTAAAAAAGTGGGGGTATTTTACCAGGACGATGCTTATGGAAGGGTTGTTTTAGAAGGCGCAAAAATAGCTTTAAAGAAAAGAGGGCTGGAACCTGTTGCCACAGGGACTTATCAGAGGAATACAGAGAATATTGACGCTGGTCTTACCTCAATAATGAAAGAAAAACCTGAAGCAGTGGTTATGGTCGGAACCTATGGTGCCTGCGCCAAATTCATTATTGAAGGAAAAAAGAAAGGTTTTAACCCAATATACATGAACGTTTCTTTTGTTGGCGCTGACAAACTGTTGGAGCTTCTTGGTAGTAAGGGCGATGGTGTGGTAGTAACCCAGGTTGTCCCTCCCCCAACCAGTGATTTTTCCTCTGTAAAAGAATACCGCACTCTACTTGCAAAACATTTCCCGGGAAGTAAACCTAATTTTGTAAGCTTGGAAGGGTTTCTGGCTTCAAAGGTCTTTGTGGATATATTGAAGCGCGCAGGTAAAGATCTAACCAGGGAATCATTCATAAAGGCAGCGGAAACTATTAAAAACCTTGATATCGGGATTGGCAACAAAATAAGCTTCTCTGATAAAAACCATCAAGGTTCCCAAAAGGTTTACCCAACATTTATCAAAAATGGTGAGTATAAGTTAATAGAAGATTGGAAAAGTTTGAAATGATATCAACTCATAAGCGCAGGGGATAATGCTATGAATATTATGAATTTAGCGACTATAAATAATAAATTTAAGGCATTAGCAGGGCTGGTAGCCATAGTGCTTTTGGCTGTAACGCTGATATCTTTTATTGCCAATCGTTTTCTGACGAAAGCAAACCAGGAAATATATCAGCAGTCCACCAAAGGGATTGAAGAGATCAGCATTATTCAAAATAGCCTTAATGACGCAAGGAACAAGGAAATACTGGCAGTAAGTTATGCGGCTGTTGCAAGTGTGGAAAAACTATCTGAATTGGAAAAAGAAATTGAACTAAACAAAAACGAGCTCTTGAAGAAAATATCAGACTTAAAAATTGACCAGAAGTTGAAAGAAAATATCTTAGCCGAAACTAATACTTATTTCAGCCTGGTAGTTGATACATTCGAAAACGCTAAAAACTACGTTACAGATGAAGCCTCAAAAAATGTTACAGAAAATTCCAGGGTGCCTTTTTGGAAAATCAAGGAACAATTTGCCGGGCTCATGGAATCAAAAGTAAAAATTGCATACAAGCAGAACCAAGATGCTATGAGATACGCAACTATGAGCAGGGTACTATTGTATGTATCAGTTGTGATTGCAGTTGTGTTTACAATTTTGATGTTAATCTTCAGCAGATCTATCATCCGGCCAATAAATAGGATGGTTGAAGATGTCAAAAATCTCGCTTCTGGCAACTTAGCTATTACTATTCAAATTGACTCAGGGAATGAGCTTGGAGTCATGGGGAAAGAATTGAGTAACATGGTCAATAACCTCAAGAAACTGATCAGTAGTGTTGTAAAATCTTCATTTCATGTGGCAACTTCATCCGAAAAGGTCGTTAAAAGCTCAAACCAGATAGCCTTGTCCGCACAGCAGCAGACTTCTGCAATAGAAGAAACAACTTCTTCATTGGAGACATCTATCAAACTGGTTGCAAAAAACACCGAAGCCCTGGCGCCGAATGTTGAACAAACATCCACAACGATCAATGAGATGGCAACATCGATCGAGAATGTGGGGAAAAGCACAGAGCTTATGTCAAGCTCGGTTGAAGAGACATCGGCAACAATAGAGCAAATGCTGGTTTCTGTAGAACAGACAGCGAAAAACTCAGCGGCAATGACAGAGTCTGTAACAGAGACAACCATGACAGTCGAGCAAATGCTTTCATCTGTTGAGCAGATCGCAAAGGGTGCGGAATCTCTTAAGAGCAGGGTCGTCGAAACTTCAGGGACGATTGAAGAGATGACGAGGACAGTAAGCGAAGTTACAGCCCGCATACAAGGGGCCGATCAATTGAGCCAGAACGCTTATAATGATGCAGAAGTAGGCGGCAAGGCAATTTACAAGAGCATAGAGAGCCTCCAGAATATCGGCAGTACTACGGAAAAGACGATGGAAGTAATACAAAATCTTGGGAAACGTTCCCAGGAAATAGGCTCAATCGTTGAGGTAATAGACGAGATAGCAGACCAGACCAACCTCCTGGCCCTCAATGCTGCTATTGAAGCAGCCAGAGCGGGTGATGCCGGCAGGGGATTTGCGGTTGTTGCAGAAGAGATCAGAAAGCTTGCAGAGAGGTCGATGATCGCGACAAAAGAGATAGCAGGTGTTATAAAACAGGTGCAGAAAGAGACCGAAACAGCGATAAAGGTGACCGAGGAGACCTATCGCGAAGGAAAAGACGGAATAGCGCTTGCCGAAAGCAGCAGGGATGCATTTACCGGGATAATAACTTCGGTAAAAGAGAGTTCAGACGTTATACAGGGAATAGCGAGGTCTGCTTCGGAACTGAACAAGGCAATAGAGCAGGTAATGAAATATGTGGTGGATATGAATTCCTCTACCGACGGAGTCGCTAATGAAGTGAAAGGCCAGGCAAATGTTGCAGGTTCCATACGAAATTCGCTTGAAAATATGAATAAGATGGTGCGGGAAGTAAATATCGCTTCCAAAGAACAGGCTGTCGGCGGCCGACAAATACGGGAAGTGCTGGACAGGATGAATAACATTGTTCACGAAGTAGGTATCGCAATCAAGGAGCAGGTAGGCGGGACAAAGCAAATCGTAAAGGCTGTTGATATACTGACCAAGATGACCAAGGACGTTTCGGACGCCTCGGCTGACCAGAAATTGGGAGGGGAGAACATCGTGAAAGCGATGAAGGGAGTGATCCAGATATCCGCAGACAATCTGAAACTAGCAACTGATATGCTCCGGCTGTCAGAAGATACTCGGTCACAGGTCGAGAACCTCCAGTACTCTGTCAGCACGTTTAAGATCAACTCAAGTAGCAGTAAACGGTGCTGGGATGTGCGGAACTGTCCTCCAGATTTACGCGAGAAGTGTCCGGCGTACAATAATGAAGATGAACGTTGCTGGCAGATAGAGGGCACATGGTGCAATGGAGTAAAGCACGAGGGAGACGCTCGTTCAAAGCTGAAGGATTGCTTAATCTGCGATGCATTCAGGGAGCTTCAGGGTCTCGAAAAATAAGGGATAAGCATAAAAAGGGAACCCATGGAAGAGATTAAGGTTTTGCTTAATAACGTAAAAGACAGCGACTACTGGGTCAGAAAGGAAAACATCAGAAAGCTCCTTGATTATCCTGAGGATCTGTATCTCTCTGACCTGGAGGGATGGCTCAGAAACGGTAAAGATGCGCTTTTAATAAACGTTTCCATGGAAACGTTTAGGGCACTTGGAAAGCGCGCGCTCGGCTCCCTTGTTTTTTTGCTCAGAGATGAGGATTCAGATGTCAGAAATTATGCTGCAACAGTTCTTGGTGATATAAAAGATCCTGTAGCCCTTGAATCACTTGTTGGCGCCTTGCAGGACCATGATGAGAATGTCAGGATCGCTGCTGCCGAAGCACTCGGGAAGCTAGGCGATACAAGGGCCGTGGCACCCCTGGTAGCATCTCTGGACGATATGCCCTGGACAGCGATGGCTCATATCGAGGCATTGGGCAAGATTGGAGGTAAGCATGCGTTGTCTGTATTGTATGAGTGTCTTGAAAATGAAGATTATCGGGGTATGGCCTGTTTTGCTATTGAGAAGGCAGGGGATCAGAGTTCAATTGAATATCTGATCCCCTTATTGGATAAGGAAGATACAAAAGAACAGGCTTTACAGGCGATTATCAGCATTGCGGAAAAAAATGAAATTGAGCTGTCGCCTTCGTTGTTTTCCCCCTATATCAATCAGTTTATGGACTGGATGAACTCGCCGCAGGATGAGGTCCGAAGGGCGGCATTTATTGCTCTGAGCTGGAGTGAAGATATAAGAGGACTGCCATTTTTTTTAAAAGCTTTTGAGGATGATCTGCTTCTCGAATATTCTTTAAAAGGTCTTTTATCCCTCGGGAAGAAGGCTGTGCCGGAAATCATAAAAGCCATGGAAAAACCATCGAAGAACAAGGTAGCACTCGCAAAAGTTCTATCAATGATGGGAGAAAAAGAAAGCCTAATGCTTTTTGCAGATGATGAAGACGATGAGGTGCGCACAGAGGTTGCACTTGCCATTGGTGCACTCAGGACACCTCAAGCTGCTGAGATGCTGCAAACTCTCAGCAGGGACCCGTCAGAGGAAGTACGGACAGCGGCTTTACTTGCACTAAAAAACTCTGAAAGGCAAGTGCACGACCTATGATAACTCTGGCTAAAAAAGAAGTAATGAGCGAGGAAGAATTCAGACTCCTGAGAGACCTGATACATAATGAGTTCGGAATTTTGCTCAAAGGTGACAAAAGACTGACGCTCCACACAAAGGTCTCTCATCGGCTGAGTATACTCGGACTGTCAACTTACCAGCAGTACTATGAATATATTATGGCTGATTCTTCAAAGGAAGAACTTTATACCTTTGTCTCTCATATCACAAATAATGACACCTATTTCTTCCGGGAAAAAACGCAGCTTGATGTTTTTGCAGAACTGCTGGTTGATATAAAACAGGAGAAACAGCAAAAATATGATAAAAAACTGAGAATTGCATCCCTTGCCTCTTCAAGCGGAGAAGAGGCATATACGCTGAATATCATTGTTCAGGAAAGCAAACTTTTTATCTGGGGCTGGGACATGAAAATCATTGGAATCGATGTCAACAGGAACGCTATTCAAAAAGCAAATGAAGCGTGCTATACAAAAAATTCCTTCAGATTGATAAACGACAATTCAACAGCATATATCGATAAATATTTTGCGAACGAAAAAGGCCGGTACTTTCTCAGGAAGTCATCTGCAAAAAATGTAGAGTTCAAACTCGGCAATCTGCTCGACAGAAAGACCTTTGAGGGTCTTCATCCTTTAGATGTAATTTTCTGCCGTAATTTTCTGATCTATATGAGCGACGAAGCGATTTTAAAGCTCGTAAAGAATTTCTATGATGCACTTTCCGATACAGGGCATCTTTTTATAGGTTCTTCAGAAAGTCTTATTCAAAAGACAAACCTCTTCGTCCCGGAGTATCAAAGAAGCATTATTGTTTACAGAAAAAATCTAAAAGTATAAAATCATTGGGGATATGGGTTCATTAGATATTCGAGACAGTAAAACCTGATGATAAAACAGATAACGGTTATTAATATGCCCTGTGAAATCAGAGATGAAAAAACCTTTCTTTGTAAATAATATCGGCAAGTTTTTATCCTGGTGAAATAAGCTTTTTGTTGTTGTATACTTAAAACCTCATTTAAAATCAGTTGATTGGAGCAAACGATACTTTCATGGAGAAGATAAAAGTACTTATTGTAGACGATTCATCCTTTGTACGGAAGGCCCTCATCAGGATTTTTGATGCTGATCCTGATATCGAGGTAATCGGAGTTGCCATATCTGGTAAAGAGGCAATCGAAAAGGTCCCTTTGCTGAATCCGGATGTTCTGACCCTTGATATAAATATGGAGGGGATGGACGGTTTGGAAACCTTGAAGATTATCATGGAAAGTCATCCACTACCGGTGCTTATGGTTTCACATTTTACGAAACAGGGGGCTGAACTGACATTAAAAGCATTAGATTTAGGCGCAATGGATTTTGTTGATAAATCTACAGCAGGTATAATGGACCTCTCCGACCTTGCAAAAGAGATTACATCAAAGGTAAAATCTATCGCAGGCAACAAACCGGTAAAAATCGGGCAACGTGTAAAACCCCTTCCTTCCAAGAAAGACAAGGGGCTCGTTGATGTTGTAGCTATAGCTACTTCTACCGGTGGACCGCTGGCCCTTCAGATGCTTTTGCCTAAATTCTCCAAAGATATAAATTTTGCCATACTGGTTGTTCAGCACATGTCCCGAGGTTTTACAGGCCCACTTGCCAACAGACTTGATACCATGTGCGACATAAAGGTTAAGGAAGCAGAGGAAGGGGATATTGTACGACCCGGCGTTTCTTTTATAGCACCTGCCGGTCTTCATATGACAGTAAAGAAGGTTCTGGGTCCGGAGTTTGGTTTCCAGGAAAGAATATCGCTCGGGGATAAGCCTTTCGAGGAACTGCATAAGCCTTCTGCTAATGTTCTCTTTTCCTCTGTAGCACATGTGTATGGAAAACGTTCAATCGGCGTAATCATGACCGGAATGGGGTCTGATGGGGTAAAAGGTCTTGGGGCTATGAAAAAAGCCGGCGGGTTTATCATTGCACAGGACAAAGCAACCTCTGCTATTTTCGGTATGCCACGCGTTGCTATTGAAAATAAAGTGGTGGATAAAGTTCTCCCGATCACCTCTATCGCAGAAGAAATATTAAGCAGGGTTTAGCAAACACAGCATAAAGCATGCCATGCAAGAAGACTCCTTTCTTTCCCGATCCTGATTTTTCTGCATATGCATCATTAGGAAACCCCCGTGCGCCTTACACAATATTTTTAAAAAAAGATTCCAAAGGGAAATACATCGTTGTTAACACCCACAGGGGCAAGTATGATTCAGCGGATGATGTTATGAATGATATAAGAGATTGCCTCTATTGTGACCCGAAGACATCAAACTAAATTAAAATTCTTTAAAAGGAATATATCTTTTATTTTCTTGACAATATCTATATATTTTGATAACTTTTAATTGAAATAATTAGAAATTTGGGAAAATGTATTTTTTTAAAAAAATTATATGCTTGGCATTTAATATCTAAATTAAGTGTTTAAAATTATTAAGGAGGTGAATTATGAAAGAAGGAGATGTTTTAAACAAGCAACTTCTCAATAAATTGGAATTACGCGGAATTAGTAGAAGGGACTTTCTTAAATATTGTGCTGCAACTGCGGCTGTACTCGGCCTTTCGGAGCTTGAGTTTACAACCAAAATTGCACATGCAATAGAAACCGCTTCTAAAAAACCGGCAGTAATTTGGTTAGAAGGGCAGGATTGTGCTGGATGTACTATTTCTTTTACAGGCATCCTTAATCCACCTGCTGCTTCTATTATTCTGGACAAGATATCACTCAGATATCATGAAACTGCCATGGCAGCATCCGGACATCTCTCCGAAAAAGTGTATCAAGACACCGTAAAAGAAGGTGGTTATGTTTTAATAGTAGAAGGCTCAATACCTTCAGCCGATGACCGTTTCTGTATGATAGGTGGAAGGCCTTTCAGGGAAATGGTCGAAGAAGCATCCAAAAAAGCAGCAGCTAT
>MHEF01000039.1:23787-28484 GCA_001805125.1 Nitrospirae bacterium RBG_13_39_12 | reverse complement strand
GCCACTCCGAGCAAAGGTATAGGTCTTAACAAAGCTCTTCCCGGTATGACAGTCATCAACCTTCCAACCTGCCCTGTTCATCCGGATCATCTTGCAGGATCGATCCTGTATTTTCTCGTTACAGGAAAAGTACCCCCACTGGATGATAAAGGACGTCCTGTTATGTATTACAGCCAATCAATTCATGACAATTGCAGGCGGCGCGCTCACTTTGATGCTGGTGAATTTCTTTCTGACTGGAACGACCCGAAACAAAAAGACTGGTGCATGTTCCAAAAAGGTTGCAAGGGTCCGATTACTTACATAGATTGTCCTGTACGCAGATGGAATGATGGCATAAATTTCTGCATTGACTGCGGTGGTGTCTGTATGGGATGTGCTGAGCCAGGTTTTTATGCTGAAATGTCTCCTCTTTATACAGCTGAGAGCGAGACATCGAAAAAAATCTGGGCTATGAGAGAAACAGGTTTATTAAAGAAAAATAACAGTTAACAGGAGGTGAGGATATAAATGGCTAAGAAAATTACTATAGATCCTATGACAAGGATCGAAGGACATTTGAAAATTGAAGTAGAAATAGAAGACGGTAAAGTAAAAGATGCGTGGAGCAGTGGAACAATGGCTCGTGGGTTTGAAGCCTTACTTACGGGTAAAGATCCTCGCGACGCCTCCTATGTAACAAGCCGGTTTTGCGGGGTTTGTTATAGCGTTCATCAGATAGCTTCTGCACGTGCCTTGGACGCTGCATTCGGCGCTAACGTCCCATGGGGAGGAAATCTAATCAGAAATCTTGTTATGGGTGCCGAGTACATTTATGACCATATGATCCACTTTTACCAGTTAAGCGCACTTGACTACATAGATATAATGGCTATTGCCGAATACAAAGGTAAGGATAAAGATTTACTTGCTGTTAAAGACAAGATTGTTGGATTGGTAATGGCAAAAGATACCTATCCTCTGACCCCCAGATATGAACCAGATGATTTTAGTGTAAAGGACCCGGATATAGTAATCTCAGCCGTAAAACATTACATCGATGCTCTGAAAATGAATGCTAAGGCAAGAAATATGGGAGCTATATGGGGTGGCCGTACACCTCATTACCAGAATATCGTGGTTGGAGGTGTCACTTCTTATCCCGATATTAATCAAGTAGCTCGCTTCCGCACTATGCTTGATGAACAGGCAAAGTTTGTCGAGGAAGTTTACATTCCGGACGTCCTGGCTTTTGGAACCGGTCCTTTATGGCCTTTGGCAAAGTTGGGTGTTGGAGGTGGTCATTATAATTACCTCTCTTATGGCGACTTCCAGAAAGATTCAAAGGGCGAAGCCCTCGTCTTTCCATCAGGTGTCATCATTGGGTTGAATCCTGCAGATATTAAGATTGATGCTTTTGATCCTGACTCAATTACTGAATCGGTAAAATACTCCTGGTATAAGGAAAACAACCCTGTACATCCTTACAAAGGCGAGCAGATTTTTGACCTCGGCAAGAAGGACGCTTATTCATTTGTTAAGGCCCCCCGTTACAAAGGTAATGCAATGGAGGTTGGCCCATTAGCTCGTATGATTATAGCTAAAAATCCTACTCTTCTCGATTTGGTCAGTAAAGGCGCAAAGCCGGGTGCCGTAGCACGCCATGCTGCTCGTGCCATTGAAACCAAGCTCATGGTAGATGCATGCTACACGTGGCTGGATGAACTTCTCACTGAAATGACAGGCCCTGGATTTAAAATTCATGACACCGAACATTGGGATCCACCTGACAGCGGAATGGGCTCCGGTTTCCATGAAGCACCTCGCGGATCACTCGGACACTGGGTCAAGGTAAAAAACAAGAAGATAGATAATTACCAGGCTGTTGTACCTTCAACATGGAATGCATCACCCAGGTGTGAAAACGGAACTCGTGGTCAATACGAAGAATCCTTAATCGGTGCACCGGTACCAGACCCTGAGAATCCAATCAATGTAGTACGGATAATCCGTTCCTTTGATCCATGTCTGGCATGTGCTATACATATCATCGATCCCAATACCAACGAGATTCGGAAATTCCTTATTGAATGATTGAACCTTGTTCATCTTCCGCATCAAATTCAAAGGGGGGAGCCAAAAACTCCCCCCAAAACATTGTTATTCTTGGAGTTGGCAACATCTTACTCTCTGATGAGGGAGTAGGTGTTCACGTTGCAAATGAACTTATTAAGACAGACCTACCTCAAGGAGTTTCTGTTGTCGAAGGCGGAACAGATGGATTTCGTCTTTTAAATGTCATAACAGAAGCCGATCGCCTGATAGTTATAGACTCAGTAAAAGGAGGATCTGAACCAGGTTCTATCTATCGTTTCGATATTAACGAAGTTAGAAACATTCCATCAGGGTTTAAGACCTCTGTTCATCAAATCGGCATATTAGAGGTCATAAATTTATCCGAGTTGATTGGTAAAAAACCCCATACAACAATTATAGGGATTGAACCGAAATCTCTTGAAATGAGCATGGAATTATCTCCGGAGGTTAAAGCTAAAATTCCAAGGATTATTGAGTTGATATTTGATGAGCTAAAATATCTTACCTGATCCGTAAATGAAAAAGATTCCAAAATTTAAATCAGAAAAAGAAGAGGCTGATTTCTGTGCAGCACATAATATTACCGATTATCTGTCAGAGACAAAGGAGGTTAAAGTGAAATTTACACGCCTGAAGAAGAAATTTGTCTCACTGAGACTCGATGAAAAAACAATCAAGGGACTAAGAAAGATAGCTAACAGTAAAGGCATAGGTCATCTTGAACTTGTAAGAATGTGAGGTCTTGAGAACCTGAGCAAGACCAAAGCTGCCTGACTCCAAAACCACTTGACAAGAGATCATATGTATAGTGGAAGAACGCTAAAGGAAATCGTACATATTATGCCCATTCATAATCGCCACTTTCAGATAACGGGGGGGATTGGCGAAGCTGGCAGGCAACTCCTTTAAAAAATATGACTATGAAAATAAGCCTGCCGATTTCCAAAAGGGTTATTTAAGCCAATCCAGTGGTATCTGCCGGTGCGGGCAGATACCAAATTGTTCTAAGTTAAGCAATACTAACTTGTAGTCTTTTCCCAAGTGCTACAGCGACACGCTCTAAAGTTGACAGTTTGATATCTTCTGCGTGATTCTCAATTCTTGAGATCGCTGTCTTCTTAGTTTTAAGTCTATGTGCAAGCTCTTCTTGGGTTAACCCTGCTAATTCGCGCGCCTGACGAATCATCACTCCGACTTTAAATTGTTCATACCCTTCGTCGAATCCTTCAGCAAATTTCTTGTCCCTTTTTTTTCTTTTACTGATATATTTTTTTATATCACTCATGTCTTTTCCTCCTTTCTAAAAAGTCTCTTCTATATGCCTCTGCCTTTTCTATTTCATATTTAGGTATTTTTTGGCTCTTTTTTATAAACCCGTGTGTCAGCACAATAACAGAATTATCCACAAAGAAACAAAATATACGGTATGCATTCGAACCAAACTGAATTCTGCATTCCCAAATTTCTTCTGTGCCAACAAGCTTTTTAAAATACGAAGACGGTACAACATCCAAATCTTCCAGTAAACTAAGAATCCATGTTACTTTTTGTGTAACCTTTGATGGCAAAGAATCAAGAAAATATTGTATCGGGCATCTCCCATCAATAGTTTTATAAAAGGTAACGATTCTGCTCACGATATTATGTTAACCTGCATGTTAACCTTTGTCAAGCTTTTTTTGAAGTATAATTTTCATATTTTCTCAGTATCAAGCGGTCAAAATGAGTTAGAGAAGCTTTATACCGAAAAACCCCAAAAGAGAATTTAGAATTGACAGTATATATGAGTAAGGACATTATTAGCAGAAGCTTCTTCCAATGGGTGTTTAGGGTATAATTAACTCATGTCAAGGCTTGAACAGGAACTTGAAAAGGCAGAAAGAACATCAAAGCTCAAAAAAACAGCTGCAGTTTTTATTATTATCTCCGCATTCATAGGCACCCTGGGAGGTTTTATATATTGGACTATTTCTGACCTGCCGAAAACAAAATCTCTTGAAGAATACATACCTGTAGAATCTTCAAGGGTTTATTCATGTGACGAAAAAATCATTGCAGAGCTTTATCTTGAACGCAGAACTTTTATCCCTCACTATCAGATTCCAGACCATGTGAAAAAGGCTTTTATCTCTATTGAAGATATCAGATTTTACAAACATTCTGGCGTTGATTTCCTGGGGATATTAAGAGCTTTATGGCATGACATCAGGGCTGGAGAAATTGTTGAAGGAGGGAGCACAATTACACAACAACTAGCGAGGATGCTCTTCTTAAAGCCGGAAAGGAGCATAAAAAGAAAAATAAAAGAAGCAGCGCTTTCCATTCAGATAGAAAAACATTATACAAAAGACGAAATACTTGGTATGTACCTGAACCAGGCCTATTTCGGAACAAGAGCATACGGCATTGAAGCGGCAGCCAGGACATATTTTAATAAATCAACAAAAAGTCTGAATATAGCTGAAGCAGCACTTCTTGCAACAATTCCGAAAGCGCCCTCATTGTACTCTCCCTTTAAAAATCCTAAAAAATCTGCTGAAAGAAGGACTATTGTTTTAAAACAGATGTTAACCCATAATTTCATAACAAAAACTCAATATGAAGAGGCGGAAAAGGCATCC
>MHEF01000039.1:13770-23765 GCA_001805125.1 Nitrospirae bacterium RBG_13_39_12 | reverse complement strand
GAAAATACGACGCGCCCTATTTCATAGAAACACTGAGACAGGATATCGAGATAAAATATGGCAGTAAACTATATACTTCGGGCTATAAAATATTTTCTACTCTAGATTCAAGGATGCAGCAGATCGCTGAAGAATCAGTTAAAAAAGCAATCCTGGATATAGAGAAAAGGACAAGACCAGGAATAGAAGCAGCTCTGATAGCTATAGATACAAGAACAGGAAATGTCAAGGCAATGGTAGGCGGAGGTAATTTCTGGAAAAACCAGTTTAACAGGGCAACACAGGCATTACGACAGCCCGGTTCTGCATTTAAACCCTTTGTATATATCACTGCAATCAAAAATGGAATGACATCAGAAGAAATAATAGATGATGCGCCGATCTCATTTAAAGGTTCAAAGCCTGGACATATTTGGAGTCCCCAAAATTATAACGGTAAATATTTTGGGAAAGTTACCCTGAAAACAGCACTTGCGAAATCTCTTAATTCAGCAACTGTTAGACTTGCATCCAGCTTAGGAATAAATAATATTGTGGAAATGGCAAAAAGACTTGGTATCAAAAGTGAGCTCCAACCTTGTCTTCCCCTTGCAATCGGTGCAGCTGATGTTACACTGATAGATATGGTTTCTGCTTATTCAGCATTTGCTTCAGGCTACAGGATAAAACCTGTACTGTATGAAAAAATTCTTACCAGAGATGGAATAATTATTGAGGAAACAAACCCCGTCTTAGAAGATTTGTTATCTGAAGAAGATGTTAAGGAAATGAAGATTCTTCTCAAAGCTGTTATTGAAGAGGGAACCGCGCAGAAGGCAAAAGAGTTAAAAAGACATGTTTATGGGAAGACCGGCACAACCAATGATTACATAGATGCCTGGTTCATAGGATTTGATGACAGGCTCTCTGTAGGTGTTTGGGTTGGAAGGGACAATCATACGCCGATTGGCTCAAAAGAAACAGGTTCAAGGTCAGCTCTTCCATTATGGATCGATTTCATGAAAAAAGTGCCTCAACAAACTCTTCTGGATCAAAATCCCTGAGATCATCAATCCCCTCACCAACCCCGATAAGCCTGATAGGTATACCAAATGCTTTTTTTATTGCCAGGACAATCCCTCCTTTTGCCGTACCGTCGAGTTTGGTCAGGGCAATACCAGTAATACCTATCGCCTTATTGAACAATTCTGCCTGTCTCAATGCATTCTGTCCTGTAGTTGCATCTACTACAAGAAGAATCTCATGGGGCGCATCAGGCATAGCCTTTTCAATGCTCCTCCTCACCTTCTTTAATTCTTCCATAAGATTGCTTTTTGTATGCAGTCTCCCAGCAGTATCTATTACAACAACATCCACGCCCCTGTTTTTTGCCGCAACTACGGCATCGAAAGCAACCGCGGCTGGATCAGAACCATGCTGGTGTTTTACAAGTTGTGCTGATGCCCTTTTTGCCCATATCTCGATCTGTTCAATCCCAGCAGCTCTGAACGTGTCACCTGCAGCAAGCAGAACAGAAAGACCCTGAGAGTAGAACCTGCTCGCAAGTTTCCCGATCGTCGTTGTTTTGCCGACACCGTTAACTCCTACAGATAGAATCACAAAAGGTTTATTCCCATATGTTACAATGGGCTGCGAATTTCCGAGGATAGCTATCATCTCTTTCTTAAGTATTTCTTTAACAGATTCAGCATCTTTAACCTCACCTTTTTTTACTTTTTCCCTTATTATTGCCATAATTTCTTCTGCTGCCTTTGTGCCAACATCAGAAATAATTAATGTCTCCTCGAGTTCTTCCAATGTTTCATCGTTAATATTTTGTCCGACAAATATCGACTCAACTTTTTCAATAAAGCTCTTTCTTGTCTTTGTTAAGCTTTCCTTAAGACGATCAAAAAAACCCATCTACCCTCCCCTTCAAATAAATATTTTCTTTTGGATTTTATAAGCTATATTTTCTTTAAATAAAAAACATAATGATTGATATATGCACAGAACATCATCAGTATTTTAAAAGACAATAATATAAAACAACCTAATTTTAAAGTTTTTTTATGCATTTATCAATCTTATTGGTTTTATCACATCCAGCAGCACTAAATTTTTTAACCCATAGAAATTTTTAAGCTATTATGATAAATTTAAAATCTAATCTCGATAGATTGAGGGGGGGTATGTAATGCTTAAGAAAAAGGACAGATATATAGTTGCCGTTGTGGGTGCAACAGGAGCTGTTGGAAACGAGATGGTAGCAACACTTGCTGAAAGGGATTTTCCTGTTGAGAGACTCAGGCTCTTTGCGTCAGAACGTTCTGAGGGAAAAATTATGGAATTCAGGGATTCAGAGATCCCGGTTGAAGCCATAACCGATAAGTCCTTCGAGGGCATCGACATTGCCATCTTCTCAGCAGGTGCAGAAAGGTCAAAAATATGGGCACCGGTTGCCGTTAAATCAAACTGCGTTGTTGTTGATAATTCAAGCCAATGGAGAATGGACCCTGAAGTTCCGCTTGTAGTACCAGAAGTTAACCCCAATGACCTTAAATGGCACAAAGGAATAATCGCAAACCCTAACTGTTCAACAATTCAGATGGTAGTTGTATTGAAGCCGATACATGATGCGGCAAAGATAAAAAGGGTTGTTGTAACAACTTTCCAGTCCGTCTCAGGAACAGGTCAGAAGGCAATAAATGAACTGTTGCAACAGACAACTGATCTTTTAAATTCTAAAGAAGTTAAGTGTAATGTCTATCCTCATCAGATAGCATTTAATGTACTTCCACATATAGACAAATTTCTTGATAACGGCTACACGAAAGAAGAGATGAAGATGGTAAATGAAACAAAAAAAATTATAGGGGACAACTCATTACGTATAACTGCGACAACAGTTCGGGTACCTGTATTCAGATCCCATTCAGAAAGCTTGAATATAGAAACAGAAAAAAAACTTACAGCCAGTGAGGTAAGGGCAATTTTATCAGTTGCTCCTGGTGTAGTAGTTTTTGATGCTCCGGAGAAAAACATCTATCCTCTTCCCATAAATACAGCCGGCAAAGACGAGACATATGTTGGAAGGATAAGAGAGGACGATTCCATAGATAACGGTATAAATTTGTGGATAGTTGCTGACAATCTGAGAAAGGGTGCAGCTCTTAATGCAGTACAAATAGCTGAGAAACTGATTGAAATGGTTTAAGCTTAACAACCAATTAAAGAACTGTCGACCAAGATTACATATATTTAGTGTCATATTGTCACGCCCTCTGGGCTCACAATGAAATTATAAATATTTTGTTTAAACTATAAAGTCATGCAGAATGTTGATTATATCATAAGTTGTGATTATATCCTTCCAATGGATGAAGGGTTTTCTGTCATCAGAAATGGTGCAGTTGCTGTAAGAGGCCATGAGATTATCGATGTTGGACCCTCCGATGAGATTTTTGCAAAATATGCTGCAACTGCAGTTATCAGGGGAGAAGGAAAAGTAGTTTTACCAGGTTTTATCAATACCCATACACATGCAGCAATGGTCTATTTCAGAGGGATAGCTGATGACCTGCCTTTAAACGACTGGCTTAAAAATCATATATGGCCTTCAGAGAACAGATGGCTCAGCCCTGAATTTACTTCTGACGCAGTCGAACTTGCCTGTCTTGAGATGCTGAAAGGAGGAGTTACAACATATAATGACATGTACTTCTATGAGGACTCCGCAGGTGAAATAACCAGGAAGTTAGGCATGAGGGCTGTATTAGGCAGTGGAATACTGGACTTTCCAACAGTTTCTGCAAAAACACCAGATGAATATCTTGAAAATGCCAGGCGTTTTATAAATAACTGGAAAGGAGATGACTTAATTACACCTTGCATAGCACCACATGCCCTCTATACATGCAGCCCGGAGACATTAAAAAAATCTAAAGCAATGGCTGAAAAATTTAGTGTCCCCTTACACATCCATCTATCTGAGACTGAGTGGGAGGTTGGAGAGGTGAAGGTCAGATATAATAAAAAACCGGTTGAATACCTTGATTCCCTTGGTTTTTTAGATGAAACCGTCTTAGCCGCCCATTGCATATGGGTTGAAGATAATGAGATTGAATTGCTTTCAAAGAGAAAAGTCGGGGTATCCCACTGCATGGAAAGCAACCTTAAACTTGCATCAGGTTTTGCACCTGTTGTCACGATGCTCATGGCAGGTGTTAAAGTAACATTCGGCACTGACGGTGCTGCAAGCAATAATGACCTGAACATAATGAGCGAAATGTCCACAACTGCAAAAGTCCATAAGGCTCTATCAAATAATCCAACTGTTCTTGATGCAAAAACAACACTCCTCATGGCGACAAGATGGGGTGCGGAAGTCCTGGGTCTCGGTGACAAGATAGGGAGTATCGAAAAAGGCAAATTAGCTGATCTTGTAATTATTAACTTAAAGAAACCTCACCTCATCCCTATATATGATATTTACTCACATATAGTCTATGCAGCAATGGCATCAGATGTGGAAACAGTAATGGTAAACGGAAAAGTTGTTTTAAATGACCGCAGGCTTCAAAATGCGGATGAAGATAAAATACTTGCAAAGGCAACAGAGTGGCAGGAAAAAATAAAGTCTTAATGACAAAATTTTAAATATCAATTTTAAACATTAATTTTTATCAAAGCTCCTCACAATTTTTCCCATTTCTTATATACCTGTTGTGTTTACCATAATAAACTGAGTGAAGAACCTTTCGGCAGAGATCGCAGGGCGTCCATTATTTGAATGTTTATTTTTTGTGTCATTCCCGCAATCCCGTCCCGAAGGCTTTCGGGATTCGGGAGGTCGGGAATCCTTCCTGAAAGATTCTCTCCTCGGCGAGTCGCTTAGGCGACCGGACAAGCCGGAATGACAGAAATTTGGAACTGTTGCAGAGACCACTGGGTGTAATAATTATTAAAAAATTCAAAATATGTTTAATAAAAAGCAAGAAATGTATAGAAATTATCAATAAGAATTTACATATTAATGCACTAATTATGTTGAAATAATATCCTCAGGGTTAAAAAACAATGGATAGAAAGATAAAAGGGGAAAGGGAATAAAAAAACAGCCTTTTTTGTTCTTGGGGAATGCGATTAATTATCTCATAACAACACAACTGACTGACGGTTCGTGGGATGATGATAATATAGCACTTAGCAAAATTATCAAATATGGTATACTTGTAGATAAATAGATATTCAGGAGGGAAATATGGAAACTACAACCGTAAGAGTTCGCAAAGAAACACAAGAAAAGCTTAAGAAGATTTCCGGAGCCGAGCGAATTAGCATAACTGAATTGGTTGATAAGTTGATCAAAGAACATGAAAAGTCTTTTTGGAAGGGATTTAACGACGAGGCAAAGGCATTGCTTGATAAAGAAGAATTAAAAACGAGAAAAACCTTTGAAAAGGCATTAAAAGATGGTCTTTCAAAATAAATATATTCCCAGAAGAGGTGAAATATGGCTGGGAGATTTTTGTCCTTCAATTGGTTCTGAAATAAAAGAACAACACCCTGCACTGATAGTATCTGTAGACGAACTTAATGAGAGCCCATGGGGATTAATTGTAGTATGTCCCATTACAACCTTCAGAAAAGATAAGCTATTTAGACTGCATGTTCTTGTAGTTCCACCTGAGGGGGGCATAAAACAGAACTCAATTATAAGATGTGATCAGATAAAGTCAGTTTCGGTCCAGAGATTTTCAAAAAGATGGGGAAGTGTAGATGACAATACAATGCGAAAGGTAGATTATATCTTACGGAGAATACTTAACCTATGAAATAAGAGCGTTAAAAAGACTCAGCTTATTATTGCAAGAAACAGGATGGGTTGCTCAGAAGGGGCAAAGGCAAACCGGAAAGGAAGATAGCCGTATATTTATCAAAGCTATTTAATGGCGAGAAGAATATAAAGATAGGGAAATACTTCGCCATCAAGGGGCCGGCAGTGAGCAACGTCATAAAGGCAGTGGAAGGCCGGATGGAGACCGACAAAAGGTTGAAAAGCGAAATCGAAAATCTAAAGATGCGAGTTATAAATGAAGAATGAAGGTTTGACCCTCATTTCCATAGTTCTAAGCATAATAAAGAGAAAGTTTTTCATTCCAGTGGCAGATTGTATAAAGTATCCCAAGTTGATCCCGAAGGCAATACATATCACTTAATGTCCATAGAAGAGGGAGTGATATTGAGGAAGATAGTATGGAAAAAAATGGTAAATCATTAACAGTGTGAAGTTAAATGAGTCGTCAAAGCTTTTTTATGACTAAAACAATTTTGAATGGGGTATCTAAAGCAGGGATTTAGGGTCAAACCTTCAAAAATCAATTGACAAGGGAATAAGGGAAAGTATAATAATGTCAAATGGCAAGGCAATTACGGATAGAGTTCAATAACGCTTGAAGGGACAATACCGGCAGAGCTATGGCCGTACGCAATAGAGGATTATGACAGTGATGGTATACCTGACCTTAAGGTAAAGTTCAAAAGGAGCGATGTAATAGCTATTCTACGGGAACAATGTTGTCATCCATGTCTCAGGCGAGACAAGTACCGTAACCTTTGACAGTGTTGATACTATACGGGTGATTCATTAATCATTAAAACCTTTTATAATTCTCTCCTTCCCTCAATAGCTTTGCCCAGTGTCACCTCGTCTGCAAACTCAATATCCCCACCCATTGGAAGACCATAAGCAATCCGCGTTACTTTAATGTTAAAAGGCTTCAGCAGTTCTCTTATATACTGAGCTGTCATCTCCCCTTTGGTGTTTGGATTTGTTGCTATAATAATTTCTTTTATCTCGTTCTTTCCCACTCTTTTAATAAGCTCGTTTATCTTGATCTTGTCCGGGGTTAAACCGTCTATCGGGGAGAGAGCCCCAAGGAGCACATGATACAGCCCTGTAAAGCTTTTAGATCTTTCAATAATAAGTATATTACTCGGTTCCTCCACAACACAAATCTTACTCCTGTCCCTCGAGCTGTTACTGCATATACTGCATATATCTCCGTCTGTTATGTTAAAACACTCATTACAGAATCGTGCCTTATCCTTTACCTCATTTATGGCATTAGAAATACCTTTTGCGTCTTCTTCAGACATTGAAAGAATATAGAAAGCAAGTCTCTGTGCAGTCTTTCTACCTATTCCAGGAAGCTTTGTTAGTTCAGCTATAAGATTCTCTATGATACCCTGTTCCATAAAATATAATTTCCAATGTTTTTTTCTAAGTATTATTAAAGGTTCTCATAATAGTTTGGACATAAAATTGAGTGCATTTACTTTGTCATGCTGGCTTGCCTGTCCCGGCTTGTACGGGATCGCCAGCATCTTTCTTCGCACGATTCCGAACAAGTCGGAAGGATTCTCTCCTCGGCGAGTCGCTGAGGCGACCCGACAAGCGGGAATGACACACTAACTGAAGTCAATACTATTATGCACATCTTAATAAGTATATAGAATATAACCTATCCAAACAATCTGAGCGTAAAAGACTTTATGGTCTTTAATCACGGAATATTCATTGAATCGAGCATGCTAAACACTGCTTTAACCGCCTCTGCATTATCAGGAAGCTGAAAGATTGATTTTCCTTTAAGATCATTATTAAAAATCGCTGCATCCTGGGGAATAAGACCTGCAACCTTAAGACCATGCCCCTCTGCAAGATATTTCAAGTCTGTCCCTTCATCACCAGAAATCCTGTTTATTATTAATACCCGCCTGTCGATTTCGAGCTGCAGCTCATCGACAAGGCTGTCAATTCTTTTTGCTGTATGAATACCTCTAAAAGCGGGATCACTGACTATAAAAAGCAAATTAACCCTGTTGGTAGTCCTCCTGCTGAGATGCTCCATCCCTGCTTCATTGTCTATGACCACATATTGATATGTATCAGAAAGTTTATCAGTATATTTTCTTATGATATTATTTGCAGCACAGTAACATCCAGGTCCTTCAGGTCTTCCCATTACCATCATATCAAATCCATTTGATTCTACTACAGATTGCTGCACTTGATAGTCAAAGAGCTGCTCCATTGACATGCCACCCGGCCTTTCCGCCCCGCTCCTTATTGTCTGTAGTGATTCCTCTCTTAATTTACCAACTGTTGCATGGACATCCACCCCAAGCACTTCATTCAGACAGTTGTTGGAATCTGCATCTATAGCAAGTACCGGTCTTTTCTTCCTTTCCATAATATACCGTACAGTAAGTCCTGCAATAGTTGTTTTCCCTGTACCGCCCTTGCCTGCCAATGCTATTGTAAATGCCATTTTTTATTATACATCAAAATCAACATTGATATTTTTCATATAATAACGGAAAATAGACAAAGGATTTTAATTATAGGATCAACTTGAATTTGAGGTATCAATAGTGGAAAATAATTTAAAATTATCAATAAAGTACCTGTTGTTTTTTTCTATAATAATCATCTTCTTATCAATAATAACAACCCCCTTTTCAATTTTAGCTGAAACTATAAACATACTACCCAAATATGTTGGGTCCGAAGCATGCAAAAACTGTCATTATAAGGAATATAACAGCTTTATGAAGTATGCTAAAAAGAGTAAGTCTTACGACAGTATTGAAAGAGTTAACAAAGGATTAACTGAAGATGAGGTCAAAGGTTGTTATTATTGCCATACCACCGGATATGGCAAGCCAGGCGGTTTTACAAGTATCGAAAAAACTCCTTACCTGAAAAATGCAGGGTGTGAGGTATGTCACGGCCCTGGTGAGTATCATATGAAGACAAAAGGTCTCGCTGATATAAAGAGACACCTGACCATGAAAGACTGTGAAGGCTGTCATACATCAGAAAGGGTTAAGGCATTCAGGTACAAGCCCCTGATTCACGGAGGAGCACATTGAAAAAAGACAATTTACGATATAGATGTTATAAGGCCGGAGAATTGTTATATTATCGCTTTCCGCTATTCTGCACAGATTCAGACTTTTCTCTGTTTATCAGTTTGAGAAAATAGGAGTCAGGATGTTTGGTTTCATAAAAAAATCTTTAACAAACAAAATTATGGCTGCCATAGTAATCACAGTAATTTTGGTAATAGGAACTGAAATATATGTGAGGATATACTTTGGTGCTAAAGATAGGATAGAACTATTGATTGAGGGAGGGAAAGAACTGGCTACCTCGACTTATGCCGGCATTAAATATCCCATGTCACGCGGAGATGCTGAGGGTATTGTAAATGAATTATTAGAAATAGAAGAAAGAATGAAAGATGTTGAAGTATTTATATGTGACTTTAATTACGACATAATCTATTCTACCGATAAAGAGAAAGTAAATAAAAATGTGAGAAACTACATTTATAATAAAACCGCACTTATGTCATTCTCTAACATATCAAAGACAGGTATTGAAAAACTAATAACTTTTGAAGACGTGATCTCTGGTAAAAGATATCTTGTAATAATGCAACCTATTATGAACCATAAAGATTGCTACCACTGCCACGGTTCTTCCAGAAAGTTCCTCGGAAGCCTTATAACAAGAATGAGTACAGAGAAGGCTTATGCGACTGTTGTTGCCCAACGAAACCGAACATTAGTATTGGCATCATTCGGGATATCCCTTCTGATTATCTTAATCTATCTAATGGTAAATAAATTAGTAAAGCGCCCCATAGAAAATTTAGCTGAAAAAGCAAAGAAGTTCGCAGAGGGCGACATGTCAGTATCTGCTGATGTAAAGACAGAAGATGAGTTTGGTATCCTTGCCAATACTTTTAATTATATGGTAGATAGCGTTTCCACTTTCAGTAAAAAGTTGGAACTGGAAGTAACCAGAAAGACTACCCTATTAGATGAAAGAACTCAGCTCTTAACACTGCTTGAAAGGGCTAACAGAGAACTCAGGGAGCTCGATAAACTGAAATCCACTTTCCTGGCCAACATGTCCCATGAGCTTAGAACTCCGATGAACG
>MHEF01000039.1:2500-13763 GCA_001805125.1 Nitrospirae bacterium RBG_13_39_12 | reverse complement strand
AGGTTACACGGAGTTATTAATAGACAATGTTGACGGCCCCATTAATGAAGAACAGGAAAAGAGTTTAAGAAAAGTAGTATCTAACGCCAAGCATCTGCTACAGCTGATAAATGATGTTCTTGACGTCTCAAAGATTGAATTAGGCAAAATAGAGCTGCAGCCAAAAGAACTTGTCCTGAAATCCTTAATAGATTCTGTTATCCCCACATTTGAACCTATGATAAAACAAAAGAGTCTTGCTCTCTCTATTACTATTGATAAAAATTTATCTGCAGTTTTTGGTGATGAAGATAAAATCAGACAGATTTTCATTAACCTGCTTTCAAATGCTGTTAAGTTTACTCATCAGGGCGGAATAACCATAAGCGCGTACTTCTCTGAACGGGGGATTAAACCTGAAGAATCACCTCTGTTTGCAGAAATCTGTATTGAGGATACTGGAATAGGAATTAAAGATGAAGACATCGGAAAGATATTTGACAAGTTCACACAGGTAGATATATCCACAATTCGTCAATACGAAGGTACGGGTCTCGGACTCAGTATTGCCAGAGGATTAGTATCCATGCACAAGGGGTTGATATGGGTAACAAGTAAATATGGCATGGGAAGCAAATTCTGTTTTACCCTTCCAATTAAAAAAGAAATCCTCGAGAAGCCTGCTGAACCAGTATTAGAGCAAAAGATGGCTGAAGGTCTGGCTGAATATTTCGGGAAACCGGTTGAGACATTTTTAAAGGAGCCTACATACGCAGGCAACCCAATAAAATGCTGGGAATATATACGTTGCGGACAGCCTTCATGTCCTGCATATGGAAACAAGGATCACCGGTGCTGGCTGAACCTTGGAACTCATTGTGAAGGCATGAAAATAGCTGCCTACCCAGAAAAGGTTGATTTTTGTAAAGGGTGCGAAGTTATCAAGAATCTGATAACCGAGACAGAGGATTATAAACCTCCGGAGACAAAATTGCCGGATTTGGAGGAACTCAAAAAAGAAACAGTGCTAGCTATAGACGATAATTGGGAGGCTATTGATATTATAAGGAAATTCCTGGGTAGTGATTACAGGGTAGTTGGTTACTTAAGTGGAGAAGGTGCAGTGGAAAAAGCAAAAGAAATAAAACCGGTTGCAATTACATTAGATATTATGATGCCTGAAAAGGATGGCTGGCAAGTACTCCGTGAATTAAAAAATACACCTGAGACCCAAGATATTCCCGTTATTATACTTTCAATCATAGATAACAAGAAACTTGGTTTCAGCCTGGGTGCAGCTGAATACCTCGTAAAGCCTGTTGAAAAGCAGATTTTGTTACGAAAACTAAAAAAATTAGAAAAAATGGCTACTATCAAAAAGGTATTAATAGTCGATAACGAACAAGATACAGTCGAAATGATTGTTAATGTCCTTAGAGAAGCAGGATATCAGATTGAAACAGCATTCAACAGTGCTAATGCTATAAAATCAATCCAGAATTTTATACCTGATCTTATTGTCTTAAATTTAACAATGCCTGAGGTTAGCGGTCTCGATGTAATCGAATATTTAAAAACAGAAGAAAGGGTCAAGGACATTCCTCTTATCGTAATCACCCACAAGGATTTAACTGAAAAAGAGATAAATGAATTAAACGGAAGGATACAGGGCATATTAAACAGGGGACTACTTGCAAGAGAAGATCTTTTAAAAGAGCTCAAGAATACTATTATTAAAGTCACTAAAGTGCAATAACAGCGGGGGTAAAATGGAAAATGCAAAAGAGGGCTTCCCCAAGAAGCTATTGGTAGTTGATGATAACCAGGACAGCCGAGAACTCGTAATCAAGGTCATGAAAAACAGGGGGTATCACCTCATTGAGGCTGTTGACGGAGAAGATGCATTAGAAAAGGCACTAGCAGAAATCCCGGACCTTATCCTTTTGGACATATCAATTCCCAAGATAAATGGTTATGAAGTTACTAGAAGGCTGAAGAGTCAGGCAACCTTTAAAAACGTTCCTATAATCGCCTTAACTGCGCATGCAATGAAGGGAGATAGAGAAAAAGCAATAGAGGCTGGTTGCGATGGATATATATCTAAACCTATAAATGTCCATGAATTGCCCGATCAGATAAAATCATTCTTAAAAGAAAAATAAAAAATGAATGATAGAAAAAAGATATTGATCGTTGATGATACTTTAGATACAGTAGAACTTTTAAGGAAGCGGCTGCGCTCTGAAGGTTATGATACGGAAGAGGCATATGACGGTGAAGAAGCTCTTAAAAAGGTGACTGAATACAATCCTGAATTGATTATCCTCGACATCATGATGCCCAAGATAGACGGCTATGAGGTATGCAAAAGACTTAAAACAGATGAAGAAACCAAATATATCCCTATCATCATGCTTACTGCAAAAAGTGATGTTGAAAGCAAGGTGAAGGGTCTGGACATCGGAGCCGATGATTATTTACCAAAGCCATTCGATTACAAAGAACTCTCTGCGCGTGTCAGGTCATTATTTACTATAAAGGCAGCACGTGAAAAATTAGTGGAAGAAAAAAAATCAGGAGCGCTGGAACAGATGATGGATCAGGTTGCACATGAAATAAGAAACCCCTTAACTTCCATAGGAGGGTTCGCACGAAAGGTTTACGGAAAACTTCCCGAAGGTGATCCTAACAAAAAGTATCTGGAGATGATTATACATGACGTGACAATACTTGAAGACATGATTAAAAAACTTGTTGAGATAAAGACCATGGCTGTGTGTTGTACTGAGTCTGTAAATGTTAACGCTATAATCATGGAAGCTATTAAAATATTTGAAAATGAAGTTAAGGAAAAAGCTATAGATGTTAAGACTGAATTAATTAGCAGCATACCAATGATTCATGCAGATAAAAAACTTCTCAAAAGGGCTCTCTGCAATATTATCAAAAACTCTATTGAGGCCATGACAGATGGTATAAGAATGCTGAAGATTACGAGCGGAACAATAGGAGAACAAGTGGAGATACAGATATCTGATACTGGAAAGGGAATCTCTAAGGACAAACTAAAAAATATCTTTGACCCATTTGTCACTTCAAAAGTATATGGACCTGGACTTGGCCTTACTTTTACTCATAAGATAATCCTTGATCACAATGGAACTATTTCTGTAGAGAGCGAATTAGAGAAAGGGACTACAGTCACGATAAGTCTTCCCATAAATAAATCCTGAGAATTAATTTTTATCACTGTTCAACTTCTTCTATCGTGATACTTTACTTAGCTCTATTTTTTAACTGACCTTAAAGTTCTTAGCCTTGCTATTTCTTCCTGATAACCATAAATATGAGCGCCTGCACTATAGACATACATGGGTCCATTTTTAAGGTTTGTTTCATAGGCAACAAATTGTTTTAAAAGTTCTATCCCTCCAAGGTTTGTAGGAAATCCAGCCCATAAATCCCATGATCTGAAATAAGCACTCACTGTCAGTACTAATTCTTCATCTGCTGGTATAGCCTTGAAATCCAACAATCTCAGGCACGGGGGATCAAGCTTGCCATCATTCCCATAGCATAAATCAAGATCAACAGGTGTAGCTATCTCGATAACAGCCTGATTTGTAAGAGGGGTATTTCTTATTATGTCAACAACTCGTTCCAGTTGTGTTCCGCCATTCGGCATACTGTTTTGAATCCTGCTCCCATATGTATAAGTCTCATTTTCTGACAGGTCGGCATTCATAAGGTAGTTAGCGAAGTATTCCTCAATATATTCCTCAGTTGTTGGAGCCGGTATGCCAGAAGCAGGAGGCATTGTTGGCACCATATCATAATACGGATGCTCTATATAAACTGCTATCCCGGGATATTGTAAACGGTATTGTTCATTTTCAAACGAGCCTTTTTGTATCTTCTGAGAATATGCATTATCAAAAAGATTATAAATAAGCTGAAACCAAGCATCAGATATTGTTTTAGCAACTAAGAAAAAAGGAAGCATAATCTTTCTCCTTTTTATTTATAATAATTTTATAGTTTATCATTAGCACTGTACATATTAAAAGTAGAAGAATTCTATTTATTAAATAAAATTGACAGAATTTCTTTACAAAACAAAAATAATCCCTTAACATTAGATACATTAAAAGTTTGTTGATAGTAAAATGGTAAAAAGGTAGTTCTCTCTAATTAATTAAAACGCAGGGGGTAAGAAAACCATGGAAGTTAACGATATCATGACAAAAAAAGTACACACTATTGACCCTTCCCAGTCATTAAAAGAATGTGCTGAATTAATGAACAAATATCGCGCAAACGGTCTTGTAGTTTTAGAGAACAACAAACCTATAGGGGTAATAACAAAAGCCGATATTTTTAAAGCAATCCTGCCGCGTTATCCCGAAATAATTGATGATGAGCGTCACATGACAGATCTTGAATATATCGAGGAACGCGCCCATAAGCTTTACGTTATGAAGGTGAGTGATATAATGTCAACCCCTCCCATTACGGTAAGCAGCGATATGCCAGTTATCAGGGCAGGTTCACTGATGATCCTGCGCAGGGTAAAACAGGTCCCTGTAGTAGATAAAAACACGCTTGTAGGTATCATTACGTTCACTGATATTATCAACCATCTTCTGAACAAGATTAAACACATTTAGGCAATATCCTTCTGGTTGATTGCTTATTAGACAAATATTTTTTTCATATGATTTTCCCTTTTTTTATTCAATTCTTACGGCTTGAATGTCCATTACGTTAGTACCAGTCGGTCCTGTTATAAAAAGCTCGTCAACTTTTTTAAAAAAACTGTAAGAATCGTTGTTTTTTAAATAAAGTTGAGGATCAATCCCCATAGTTTTCGCTTTTAAAACTGTCTGTCCGTCTACAATTGCTCCCGCTGCATCAGTTGGTCCATCTGTCCCATCTGTACCTGCAGAAAGAAGGGTGATCCCTTCAGTGCCATTTATCTTTAAAGCAAAGGACAGAGCAAGTTCCATATTCCTTCCACCAACACCATTACCTTTTACAGTAACAGTTGTCTCACCCCCTGAGATCAAGCAGATTGGTCGGTCATGGCTTGCTGATCGCTTTTTCTCAAGCGCTTTCTTTGCAAGCCATTTCCCAACTTCACTTGCTTCACCTATAATCTTTGATGATATTATACTTGCCTGTAACCCGAAGTCTTTTGCCCTGTTTTTTGCAGTCTCCAATGCTATTTTGTTACTCCCTATGATGATATTATCAACTTTCTTAAAGATTGTATCTCCTTCCTTAGGTGTTTCAGGAATTATATCTTTGACACCATTATTAAGATGTTTCAGAATACTTTTCGGAGTACTATTAATTAATTTATATTTTTTCAATATCGCTATTGCATCCTTATATTCTGTTTTATCAGGAGACGTCGGGCCTGATGCAATTACATCAAGCCTGTCACTTATAACATCTGAAAGTATCAGAGATATTATTCTAGCTGGATATGATATCTCTGCAAGCCTTCCTCCTTTAACCTTTGAGATATGTTTTCTGACAGTATTTAGTTCCTGTATATTTGCTCCTGCATTAAGAAGCAGCTTGGTAATCTTCTGTTTCTCATCAAGTAAAATATCATCACACGGAGAAACGAGAAGTGCAGAGCCACCACCCGAGATCAGAAATACTATAAGGGTATCTTCCTTAAGTTTTTTCAATAATCTTATTGCATCCTCTGTCCCTTTAAATCCGTTTCTATCAGGAACAGGGTGACCCCCTTCAAAAACCTTTATCTTCTTTGATTTATATGAAGATGGACAGTGTCCATACTTTGTGATCACAACACCGGTATCTATCATTTTGTTTGCATAGGCTTCTATTGACTTAGCCATCTGGCAAGCCGTTTTACCAAAACCTACTACAAGTATTTTTTTACATTTGTAAGTTTTATATTCTAAAAGAATCCTTCCCGCATATTTTTTTACTGACTCATAAGGGTCAACTGCTTTTAAAGCAGCATAAAATAATTCTGAGACAATTTTTCTGTGCTTAATATTTTTCATGTTATATCCCTTTAAATGGTTGAGGTATTATATAATAATTTTCTGACAACTAATCCATAAAGGCTTTATAAACGGGGTAGTTCAAAGTTTTCAGACTCAAATCTTGAACAAATTTAATCTATATATTTTTTCTGACTCATTCCTTGAAGAATAACTTGATATTAATCGTTATCTATAATCTCGGACTTATCAAGTTCTTATATTTTTGAAATCCAGGGTAAATCAAACACTTAAAGGTTGACTCCAGCTTGAACAATCTATAAACTATAAAAGATATTATTTTAAACGGGTAAATATAATAAATATGAAAAAAAAATTACTAATAACGATCTTTCTGACAACAGCATTCCTTATAATAAGAGCGAATTTTAATATAATTAATAAAACAGAAAAGCCTGCACCTCTGGAATCAAAACAATATCTTGAAATCAAAGGAAATATCAAAAAGGGAGATACCCTTTTCGATATCTTCAAAAAATATGAGCTTAATCTCGAAGAGCTTTTCAAACTAAAAGAGGCATCTGCAGATTTCCACAGGTTGAAAAAACTATCTCCTGGTAACCCCTATAAAATCGTGATTGACGAAGCCTCTCAAATAAATGAATTCGTTTACTGGATTGATGAAGATACTATTTTAGACATTACACGCATTGGATCAGGATTCTATGCAGAAAAAAAGATTGTTGAATATGATAGGAAAATAGAACACGTAGGCGGGATAATAAAAGACAACCTTATTCTATCCATCGGAGAAGGGAAAGATAAATTAATGTTAGCACTTCAACTTTCAGATATATTTGCATGGGATATAGATTTCACAACTGATATTAGAAATGGTGACGCATTTAAAATTGTTGTTGAAGGTTTATATCTTGATGGAAAGTTTAAAAAATATGGAGATATACTTGCAGCAGAGTTTATCAATAAAGGGGATACTTATAATGCTTACAGATTCAACAATAACAGCAGGTTTAATTATTATGATACTGACGGAAAATCATTGAGAAGATCTTTTCTAAAAGCCCCCTTGAGTTTCAGGCGTATAAGCTCAGGCTTTTCAAAAAGCCGCTTCCATCCAATATTAAGGATTTTCAGACCACATTTGGGAATTGATTATGCTGCACCTTCAGGAACACCTGTTTCTGCTGTAGGAGACGGAACCGTAGTTTATTCTGGATACAAAGGACAGTACGGTAAAATTGTAATGATAAAACATTTTAATGGTTTCAGTACATATTACGGACATTTATCAAGAATTAAAAATGAGATTAGAAAAGGAATAAAGGTAGAACAGGGTCAAATTATTGGTTATGTGGGATCCACAGGACTTGCAACAGGACCACATCTGGATTACAGGATTAAGGTAAATGGGAGGTTTATAAATCCCCTTAATTTGAATCTACCTCGAGAGAAATCCATTCCAAAAAATTTGATGGTTGATTTTAAAAACTCCAAAAAAGAGCTTGATATCCAACTTGCTTCAATAAGACCTTCAACTTTTGCATTTGCTGGGAAAAGCAAAGATAATAAAATATAGGTTCTTTCGGTATTTCTGTGGGTATCTCCATTCCTTTTCGTCATTCCACACAAAAGCTTGAAGACCCAAAAAACAAAATTGGAACAAATAAATTGTTGTATTAGAGACAGATTCTTAAAAAAGGCTCTAAATCACTAATAATTAGAGCTTGTTTCTCCAACCTCTGATTATTGTAATAACCAATTAAAATCAATAAGTTATGTTGTTTAATTAAAAATAAGTGTAAAATTTTATAATATTTGTTATAATAATATACAATTTTAATAGGAGGGTAAGATATATTAGAGGAAGGAAAAGAAGTCAATAGTAAAGTTATTACATAGATTTATTTTGTTAATCTCACCTTTAAGCAATACTCCTAAGTAATAATCATTAAAAGACTTCCAAAGTTGATGTTGAAAACAATTTTCTATTTCCTATTTAAACTGAAATGAAAATGACAATTAGATATAGGAGTTTTAAAAAAACATGAAAGGATATCGTATAGGCAAATCAATAGTTCTTCCCAACGTCCGTTATGTGAATCACGGAAGGCATAACGGTCGTAATACAATGATGATGTTTCATTCAGATGTTATAAAAAATAATGGTAAACATAAGACATTGGGATGCAATAAAATGGATGCCTCTGGTTTTTGTTTAGGCCATGAGATAAGCATGGAAGATTTTTTGGAAAAATATTGTATGATGGAAGCACAAACAAAACCTATAAAGGATTAAACTTCACATCTTATCTTTTCAAAAACATCTCACTCTTATTTACTTTACTATTCTATGTATCATATATTATTTGGCAACATTCTCTCTCTTTAAAAGGGGTGGGGTTAATCCTTACCCCTTTGTTTTTATCATAATAATGTTTCTGCAATGAATCTTCTATCTTACGTATAGATTCTAGATTTAAATATTCTCATCATAACTGGTTATAAGAACTTCATATCCTTCATCAGCAAGGGTCTCTGCGAGTTGATATGCGTCATCTCTTTTATAGAACTTACCAATCCTTACCCTGTAATACTGCTTCCCGTTAATTTCCACCTCATTTATAAATACGTTGCTGTATTTGAATTCAAGCGCTGCTTTCATTCGCACAGCATTCAAACGGTCACTGAAAGATCCAACCTGTATTGTAAAAACTCCTGAATCTGAGAGATACTTTACTTCTTTGACATAGCTTGTATCCCTACCCAGATATTCAATCGTGACATCACAAACACCATGTCCTATTAAACCAATCTCTTTTGCTGCAGCATAAGAAAGGTCTATATCTCTTCCTTCAACAAACGGCCCTCTGTCATTGACTAAACAACTAACTGACTTTTTGTTTGAAATGTTTGTCACCTTTAACCTTGTACCAAAAGGATATTCTTTATGAGCACATGTCAATGCATACATATTAAATATTTCTCCTGAAGAAGTAGGTTTGCCTTGAAAATCAGAGCCGTACCATGAGGCAACAGCATAATCATGTTCCGGATATTTTTCATAGCTGAAAGTAGCGCACGAGGCAAGTAAAAAAAGCAAGAGGCATATTAAAAAATAGCGGGCTATGTATTCTTTATAATTCGACCATTCATGTGTGCCATGGGTCATGGTTTCTATATACTAATTAAACTTTTAAACGTAATTACAGGATATACCTGCTTAAGTCCTCATCCTTTACAATATCACTTAATTTTTCATTAACATATTTCTTGTCTATCATGAGTTTTCCGTTCTTCTTCTCAGGTGCTTCAAAGGAAATATCTTCAAGAAGTTTTTCGAGTACTGTATGGAGTCTTCTTGCACCGATATTTTCTGTTTTTTCATTAACACGTGCTGCAATGTCAGCAATCTCATCGATAGCCTCTTTTGTAAAATTTATCACAACATTTTCTGTAGCAAGAAGCGCAGTATACTGTTTAATCAGCGCATTATTTGGTTCTGTGAGTATCCTGACAAACTCATCTTTCCCGAGCGCTCCCAGTTCAACTCTTATCGGGAACCTGCCCTGCAGTTCAGGGATCAGGTCAGAGGGTTTTGTCATATGGAATGCTCCGGCAGCAATAAAAAGAATATGTTCTGTTTTCACAGGACCATGTTTTGTTGTAACTGTCGTACCCTCAACTATCGGTAAAAGGTCTCTCTGGACCCCTTCGCGAGAGATATCTGGTCCATACGCATGCCCTTTACTTGCCACTTTATCTATCTCATCGATAAATACAATCCCGGACTGCTCAACTCTTTCGATTGCTTCCTTTGTTACCTTGTCCATATCGATTAATTTATTTGCCTCTTCATATCGCAGTATATTCAATGCCTCAGGAACCCTCATCTTCTTCCTCTTTGATTTCTCAGGCAAGAAATTTCCGAGCATTTCCTTAAGGTTTATCTCAAGATCCTCAAGCCCTACATTAGAAACAACACCGAATGGAATTATTTTCTCTTTTACCTCGATATCCACATATCTATTATCAAGTTTTCCTTCTTTCAGTTGTGTTCTGAGTCTTTCCCTCGTTTCGCTTTGCTTTTCCTTTTCTTCCTCTTCGGGCCCCGCAGCTTTCATCGTTCTTGTCTGAGGTAAAAGCAGATCCAGAAGACGCTCTTCAGCAAGACCTTTTGCCTTCTCCTGAACCTTTTCTGTATGCTCTGACTTAACCATGCTTATGGATATCTCTGTAAGGTCCCGCACAATTGATTCAACATCGCGACCAACGTATCCCACCTCTGTAAACTTGGAAGCCTCAACTTTTACAAATGCTGCACTCGCAAGCCGTGACAGTCTCCTTGCTATCTCTGTCTTGCCAACGCCTGTAGGTCCTATCATAATAATATTTTTTGGTAAAACCTCATCCTTCAATTCAGGAGAAAGCCTTTGTCTCCTCCATCTATTTCTTAAGGCAATGGCAACCGCCTTTTTCGCATTGTTCTGCCCGATTATATATTTATCCAGTTCTTCAACAATTTTTTTCGGTGTTAGGTTATCCATTTAACTCCTCTATAGTTATATTTTGATTGCTATATATGCAGATATCGGATGCAATTTTCATGGCCTTTTCCACAATATCCCTTGCTGAAAAACTTGTGTTTGTTAAAAGGGCCATTGCTGCCGCCTGTGCATAAGGACCTCCGGAACCGATAGCTGCGATCCCAACTTCGGGTTCAATAACGTCTCCTGTTCCTGACATTATAAATGTATGTTCTATATCAGCCACTATTAACAGCGCTTCAAGCCTTCTCAGTATTTTATCAGTCCGCCAGTCTTTTGCAAGCTCAACAGCTGCCCTTGTTATATTCCCGCTGTAAGATTCAAGTTTTCCCTCAAACTTTTCAAATAAAGTAAGGGCATCCGCTGTTGCTCCTGAGAACCCTGCAAGTATTTTATCCCCATACATCGTTCTTATTTTTTTTGCATTGTGTTTTAATACTGTATTACCTAAAGTAACCTGACCGTCTCCGCCAATCGCTACATTCCCGCCAATTCTTACACATAGTATGGTTGTCCCTTTAAACATCTCCTGCTCCTTCAATTTGTATTTTCCGCTTTAACATTTTTATTTCCCTTTGCAAAAGGATGTGCTTTATCATATATATCCATCAGGTGTGTAATATCCAGATGGGTATATTTTTGTGTTGTCGAAAGTGATGAATGACCCAGAAGCTCCTGTATTACCCTGAGGTCAGCACCTCCCTGAAGCAAATGTGTTGCAAAAGTATGCCTCAA
>MHEF01000039.1:0-2488 GCA_001805125.1 Nitrospirae bacterium RBG_13_39_12 | reverse complement strand
GATCTTGCCATTAATGGCTACGGCTCTCGCATATTTTACTACTATACGTCTCACCCCTCTGTCTGTCAACCTTTTGCCACTTCTGTTAAGAAAAAACGCCCTGTCTTTACTTCTAATAAGTACCCTTTCTATCATATATGACTTTATGGCATCAACCGCCTTGGACCCCACAGGCACAATGCGTTCTTTTTTACCCTTCCCTCTTATCTTTGCCATGCACCCTTTTATGTTAAGGTCTTCTGTATTCAGTCCCGAGAGTTCACTCACCCTCAGGCCGCTTGAATATAAAAGCTCAAGGATAGCCCTGTCCCTTGAAGGAATAAACCCTATACCTTCAGGCTTTTCAACAAGAGAAAACACGTCATCCACAGAAAGGAAATGGGGAAGCAGTTTTGGAATCTTCAGGTTTGATACAAGTTTCGCCGGGTTCGATTTTATTTGTCCTTCCCTATACAGAAATTTAAAAAAAGATCTTAAACTAGCAAGCCTTCTGCTTACAGTGGTCTTACTAAGCCCCCCTTTTATCTGTTCTGCGATAAACCCGCGAACATCTATCATATCTATTTTATCCGGCTCTGTTTTTATATATTTGAAAAAGTCTTCGAGGTCTTTTCGATAGGCTCTAAGAGTGTGAATTGATACAGACCTTTCAATCTCAAGATATTTTAGAAACCTCTCGATATAATTCTTCATTGCTGTTTATTTTACCATTTCTGGACATGCATGCGCTTCTTATATTGACATGAAATGAATTTTAGACTAATTCCACATCTTCAACTGTATGTTACAAAACATTTTTACGATAGCAAAAGTCAGATATGCTGAAAATGACATGTTAAATTACGATTCATTGATACTATTATACTTGATCCATGTTTAAATGAATTTGAGACAGGGTCTTTTCTAAACTTTTTAGATCCTCAAAATTAAGAACGTTTGCGTCAGGGACTATTCTTCTGACAAGCCCTGAAAGTACTTTCCCGGGGCCGACTTCTACAAAGTTATTTATTCCTGAATCAGCAATAGCCATTATGGAATCCTCCCATAAAAGCGGGCTGCTGATCTGTCTGACAAGTGACTTCTTTATAATCTCTATATTGTCAAGAAACATTGCATCAGCATTGTTTACCAGAGGAATGCCAGGAGGATTAAAAACTATACTTTCAAAGATTTCTGCCAGTTTTCCGGAGGCATTGTCCATTAATTTACAATGGGACGGAACACTTACCGAAAGTTTCACTGCCCTTTTCGCTCCCGCATCCTTGCATAGATTTATCGCTTCTTCAACAGCAGGTTTTTCGCCTGCAATCACTATTTGCCCCGGACAATTGTAATTGGCAGGAGATGCATAGCCTGATTTCAGTGATTTACATATCTCATCAACCTTATTCCTTTCCATCCCGAGTATTGCAGCCATAAGCCCCTTGCCCTCTGGAACAGCATCCTGCATAAACTGCCCCCTTTTTTCAGTAAGTTTTACAGCATCTTTAAATGATAGTACACCAGCTGCAACAAGAGCTGAATATTCACCGAGGCTGTGACCTGCAACAACAGAGGGTTTTATCCCTCTGGACAACAAAACATTGTATAAGGCGATGCTCACTGTCAGGATACATGGCTGCGTTCTGAACGTCTTGTTAAGTTCTTCTTCCGGACCATTAAAACATAAATTAGCAACATCATATCCAAGTGCTTCAGATGCCTCTTTAAATATCTCTTCTGCCTCAGCAAAATTTTCATGGATTTCCTTACCCATTCCAACATACTGCGAACCCTGTCCCGGGAAGACAAAGGCAATTTTCATAGAACACCTCGACTCTTTTTTTGTCATTCCGACTTGTTCGGAATCCTTCTTTTGTCACCCTGCCCTGAACTTTATTCAGGGTATTTCAGGGTCTTCCCGAACTTTCTTCGGGACTGAAACGTGTTCAGCATGACACTATACTAAACTTTTGTGGATCCTACTGATATTTATATACAATTTTGCAAGGAGTTTTTACAAGCATATAAATTTGAATGTCAGCAGCAAAATGTTAAGGGAGCATGATGTAACCTGCCTTTTTCGTCAGTAGAAAAATACTTCCATAGAAATCTCACCCATTATGGATGTAAGCCATTGAATTTTGTAGTGAAGTTCCTGGAGTGTCATGGCATGTTATCATAAAATACGAAACAGAAAATATCATTCAATTGATTTTTATGAGATTTTTTATATTTTAAAAACCTTCCGGATTTGCTATATTTTAATCAGTTTTTAGAAAATACGACAGTTTGTATATTAATTGTTGGCCTGCAAGAAAGAGGAATATGAGACCATGAATCCAAAGATCGTTATCAGGAACGAGACGCATGACGATGTTTGCGCGATATCTGAGGTTACTATCGCAGCGTTCAAGACCTTGGAGATCAGCAACCACACGGAGCAGTTCATCATCGAGGCGCTACGTGCCGCCAAAGCTCTTACGGTATCGCTTGTCGCAGAAATGGA
>MHEF01000038.1:19362-21357 GCA_001805125.1 Nitrospirae bacterium RBG_13_39_12 | reverse complement strand
ACTTGCCCATAAATTAGCGCAGCTTGAAAGAAAAATAGAAAACCATGATGAAGAAATAAAGTTGATTTTTGACGCAATACGCCAACTTATGATTCCACCGGAACCAAAACACAGGCGAATCGGCTTCCTTCGGGAGAAAGAGAAGAAATGAATGACTGGAGAGAAAGTTTAATTTAAAATCATGGCTATAAAAAAAGAAGAAAATTTATCCAAAGAAAAACTACTTGGCGAGATCGAAAGATTAAAGAAGGAACTGAAAAAGAGAAAAAAGTACGGTTTGGTATGGGAAGATAAGCCAGAGGAAGTTGTCGAGATATGCAAAGAGAAATTGCCCATATTGAAAGAGGTGAAGAGCAAGGAAATAATAACCGATCCCGATAAGCCTGTGAATTTGCTGATCGAGGGCGATAATTATCATGCCCTTTCGGTTTTAAATTATACACATGAGAGAAAGGTTGATGTTATTTATATCGATCCGCCGTATAACACAGGTAACAGAAGCTGGACGTATAACAATAATTATGTTGAGAAGGATGATGCTTTTAGACATAGTAAGTGGCTTTCTTTTATGAGTAAAAGACTAGTTCTATCTAGAGATTTACTTAAAGATGATGGCGTTATTATTGTAACTATTGACGATTATGAAATTGGTTCTTTGCGTTTATTGATGGATGAAACCTTTGGCGAAAATAACCGTCTTGGTTTAGTAACTATAATGCACAATCCTCGGGGGCGTAGTGACGATCTTTTCTTTGCCACATCACATGAGTATGCCCTAGTGTATGGGCGTAATGCATTAAAAGCTAAAACATTTAAATTAAGGCTTACAGAGGAACAAGAAGAAAACTTTTCTCACGAAGACGAGATTTCTCGATATAGATTGTTACCATTGAAACGCACAGGGTCAAATTCTACTCCTAAGGAAAGGCCAAATCTTTTTTATCCAATTTATTATAATCCAAAAACCACTGATTTAAGTGTGGAGAAAAAATACGGATTTACTGAAATATTGCCAATGGACGCCGATGGAGGGAAAAGAGTCTGGCGCTGGGGGAAAGAGACTCTTATAAAAAGAGCAACCACCGAAATTGTTGTTAAAGGCGAAAGCAACTCGTATGGTGTTTATGCAAAAGACAGAATAAAGGGGGGTCGTAAGCCTAAGACTGTTTGGGTTGATCCTAAGTACGATGCATCTTCTCATGGAACCATGTTACTTCAGAATATTTTGGGATTTAGGAAATCATTTGACTATCCAAAATCCTTCTATGCTGTCAAAGATATGCTTGAGATTACTGCACGGGGCAGAAAAGATGCAGCGATATTAGATTTCTTTGCTGGCTCAGGTACTACTGGCCATGCGACACTTGAGCTTAATAGGGAGGATGGTGGCAATAGAAAATTTATTCTCTGTACCAACAACGAAAACAATAACGGAAATGGTTATAAAATTGCCGAAAACATTTGTTATCCCAGAATTAAGAAAATCATTGAAGGATATAAGACTTCAAGAGACGAAAAAGTGGAAGGTTTAGGCGGCAATCTGAAATATTTCAAAACCGATTTTGTTGATGCCGAGCCAACAGATAAAAATAAAAAGAAATTGACTGAACAAGCAACAGAAATGCTTTGTGTTAGAGAGGGCACTTATGAAAAGGTTTTGGAAAGAAAGGATTTTAAGATTTTCAAAAATAGCAATCATTACACCGGCATAATTTTAGATCAACTGGCAATTCCTGAATTCAAAAAAGCAATCAAGGAAATCAAAGGCAAGTTCAGTGTTTATGTTTTTTCATTAGGCGATGACACATTTGATGAGGAATTTGAAGATGTCAAACAAAAGATAAAACTATCTCCTATTCCAGAAGCAATTTTAAGGGTGTACAGGAGAATATTCAAATAGGAACAAAAGATGCCCCCTAAGAACTCCAGAAAAAATCATAAAGAAAGCATTATGCCTAAGGGGGGAATTGTTATTTATAAGACTTCTGACAGGCT
>MHEF01000038.1:2846-19348 GCA_001805125.1 Nitrospirae bacterium RBG_13_39_12 | reverse complement strand
TAAAATTTGAAAAGGAAACGGTGTGGCTTTCCCAGAAACAGATTGCTGAACTCTTTGGTACACAAAGGCCAGCCATAACCAAGCATTTAAATAACATCTTTGCGACTAAAGAGTTGGATAAAAAATCAGTATGTTCCATTTTGGAACACACTGCCGCTGATGGAAAAGCATATCAGATCGAGTTTTATAATCTCTTTGGAGGGATTGTTACAAATTCAGACCCAAGAAATTACACCGGCAGATGGGTTTATTTTGACAGGACAAGTAAAGAACTTAGAGATAATGATTTTTCTAACTGGATTAACTTAGAGATTTAATTAATCAGAAAATTTATGGATTTAGTCCGTCAATCCTATGAAGCGCGTAAGAAGGCAAGGGAACTATTAGAACAAGCCAAGAGGGAAGTGGAAAAATTTATCGAAAATCAATGATAAAATTGTTATTTTATCATTAACCCACATGGGCATGGATAAAGAGGAGGAAGATTGACACAGGAAGAACTCCTTGAGCTGATCGCTGAAGTCTATGAACATCAAAACGAGTTGGAAGGCAATAAAGGAGTCCAGGAAAACCATTTAACCACAGCGAAATGGAGGATGGATGAAATTTGAAATCTCCAAACATGCGCATGAGGAAATAAAGCGCAGGGGAATCCCGGTGAATATTGTTGAGGCCATTTTACAGAATCCCCAACAGATTATTGATGAGTATGGAAATAAGAAGGCATATCAGTCCATAATTAAGATAGAAACAGTAAAAGATTACCTTGTCAGGGTGATCGTGAACGATGCCGTTGATCCGGCAAAGGTAGTCACAGTTTATAGAACAAGTAAGATAGGAAAATATTGGAGGCAGCCATGAAGATAACCTATGACCCTGAAGTTGATGTCATCCGTATTGTTTTCAGCAACTCTCCGATCGAGGAAAGCGATGAAGAAAAACCCGGTGTAATCCTTGATTTTGATAAGAACGGCAATGTCGTCAGCATGGAGATACTGGATGCGTCAAAGCGGATGGAAAATCCAAGAACAGTCGAATACGCTGTAGCAGGATAAAAGCATTACAGGCAGTAGATTTTGTTAGCTGGGCGATTTTTAGAAAATATGAATATGCTGATGATGCTTTTTACAATGTAATTAAGAACAGAATAGTGGAAGAAAATCCGTTATTCCCTTAAAAATGCAAAACCCCGTGTGCTATTTGCGAGCAACCATCCGGAAGCCCACACACGAGGATTTACTTGCTAAAGAAATATTAGCAGGAAACAGAATAAATTTGCAAGAATCTCTTTGGAGGGATTGTTACAAATTCAGATCCAAGAAATTATAGCGGCAGATGGATTTATTTTGGCAAGCCGAGCAAAGAACTTAAGGACAATGATTTGTCTAATTGGATGAACTTAGAGATTTAACTTGATAATTCCCTGTAGCTTGCTACAGGGTTTCTTTGTGTCATTCCTGCGAATACGTCTTACATATTGACGGAAGGGATCCATAAGACTAATGAACTGGATTCCGTGTCAAGCACGGAATGACAGAATAACGAAGTTTATAAATTTTGATACCCTGCAGCTTGCTGCAGGGTTGTTCACTCAGAAAATTTGCCGATTTAGTCCGTCAATCCCTTGAGCGCGGAAAAAGGCAAAATAGCTTCTGGAAAGAGCCAAGAGGGAAGTGGAAAAATTTATCGAAAATCAATGATGAATCTGTTAAATTTCATCCCTTCGATTTCACTCAGGGCAGGCATCAACTACGACATCAAATACTACACAAATCAACTTGCCCTTAATGCATCCACGATATTCATGCGTGATGCCCTTACCGCAGGAAGTAGACCTCCAATAAAACCCATTATCAAAGCAAAGGTCATGGCTTTATAAAAGATTTCGAATGTCATAGTAAAATTGAAGGCGAGTTCCGAAAAGGTCTGCCAATTCATTGTTGAAACGGTATAAAGTTGTAGAAAAGAGGCAAGAAACAGCCCAATGATGCCCCCAATGATACCGAGAAGCAGCGATTCCAGAAGAAATGCTACCAGTATACTACTCCTCTGAAAGCCGAGAGCACGCATGGTGCCGATTTCGAAAATACGGTTGGCTACAGCAGAATACATGGTAATCATAGCACCGATGATCGCACCGAGAGAAAATATTATTGTGAGTGATATCCCCAGTATTCTGAGAAATTTGGCCATCATTTCTGACTGTTTTATGTAATACCTTGTTTCACGCATTGCCTCGAGTGTCAAACGCGGGTCGTTTTCTATATGTGATTTAACTTTTTCGAACTCAGAAGAGTTGCGCAATTTGAAAATCACAGAGGAATAAACCGGCCTACGGAAAGCCTGCATGAACTGGTCAACATCACCCCATATCTCGGAATTAAAGCTGGTATTCCCTGCATCAAATATGCCGACAACGGTCCAGTCTCTCATGCCAAAACGGAGAGTTTCTTCCATGCCCCCTCCCTTAAACCGTTTGGCAATGCTTAATCCAGCAATAATTTCAGATGAACCGGGCTTTGGCAAGCGTCCTTTAATAAGGTTCACCTGTGGCCGCAAACTTATTGAACTTTCTGAAATCCCTCTTATAACAATATTGGAAGGTTTATCAGTTCCGCGCTTGGGGAGGACGATGAGCACTACCATTTCTTTGGCCACTAGATATTTCCCGTCTGCTCCGACAGCTATTTCCGGTTGTGTTTCAATGATTGAAGCCTGCAGGCGTTCAACTCCGCTCTGGACTTCAGATTCGGCTGCTTTTCTGATTACAACCACGTTATCGTAAGAACCTGTCTCAACAAGTGTCTTTTGTAGTCCCTCAGCCAGCATTAAAACTGCTGCAAAAACAAAAACAACTAAGGCCATGCCGGATGTAGTTAGTATGGTGGTAAGCCTGCGTGTCCAGAGGTTACGGATGCTGTAAGAAAAAGGTATTTTCATTTATCCTATCCTCCTCAGTCCATCGGCTATCCGGATTTTAACAGCACGCACAGCAGGAAAGATTGCTGCTACAAAAGCGACAAGAAATGATATGCCTATATCCATATAGATGGTTTCATGAGCTACGTTGAATACAGGGAAGTAAGTGCTGAGTGCTTTGCTAAAGATTTTTGCTGCAGGGAATGTAAGGGCAATCCCGAGAGCCCCACCGAGCATTGTGATAAACAGGGACTCTCCAAATATTAAACCAGCAATATGATAACCTCCAAACCCCAGTGTCTTAAAGATCGCATATTCACCGATCCGCTCACGTGCTGTCATTGCCATAGTATTTGCAACAACAGCCATGATAATAAAGATGATCACAAAAGAAACTAGTTGTATTGCAATAACAATTGCTTCTGTCATTGAAATAAAGCTGAGTGTAAACGCCTTCTCGGTTTCTGTTAATGTTTCCGCAAGGGAGTTTTTGAATGTCCGGTCGATCTTCAAGGAAACATCTGCTGCAAGATTTGGATTTGTTATTTCTAACATATACCACCCAACCTTGTCAGCGCGACTTGGAGATGTTTTTTTCAATGTTTCGTTAAGGTATTCCCAGTGAAAGAAAAAGGCTGTCTCGTCGACATTTTTGTCCCTTCCTTTGTAAATACCGCGCAGCATGAAATCCCAGTTGCCGGGGAAAATGGTCCCTTTCAAAGTGATAATGTCTCCAATCTTCCAACCGTATCTTTCTGCAAGTTTGTGTCCTGCAACGGATGATTTACGGTCCCGGAACATGTCTTTTTTCTGGTCCGGCGGTAAGATAATCTCCGGATACATTGCAAGGTACGTTTCTGGTTCGACAGCGTAGTTTGCAAAGAAATGTTTCTCGTCAATATAAATACCACCGAACCATGTTCCGTAAGAGACAGACTTTACCCCTTCGATCTGTCGAATCTTTTCTTTATATGATAAAGGGAGCGAAAAGATAAGGGAGATTGCATTCCTTGTTACAAGCCTACTTGCGGAAGCTGTCTCAACTCCCAGATACCATGTGCTTATTATTGTTCTCAGTAGACCAAAAGATAGAATAGCTATTGCAATTCCGAGGATTGTCAGAAAAGTTCTGAGTTTATGGCGTAATGCGTTTTTAGAAATTATCTTGATAATGTTCATTCAGAACACCCTTATCAAGATTCTTAATGACATGAGCCGTTTTCGCAGCCCTGGGGTCATGGGTTACAAGGATGATAGTTTTTCTAAGTTCATGTACAAGACGCTCCATAAGTTCCAAAACATCATTTGCCGAAACCCGATCCAGGTCACCTGTTGGTTCATCGGCAACCAGTATAGTCGGGTCAGTCACAATTGCACGCGCAATAGCTACACGCTGCTGCTGTCCACCTGAAAGTTGTCCTGGATAATGGTCCATCCTATCGGAAAGATTTACTACGTTGAGAGCAGTCACTACATGTGCCTGACGGTCTTTTTTTGAAAGGCCGGATAAAAGGAGGGGTAGTTCGACGTTTTCAAAAGCAGTAAGCACGGGAATCAGATTATAAAACTGGAATATAAACCCTACATTTAATGCACGCCAGTTAGCCAGTTCGGTTTCGGAAAGAGATGTAATATCAACCCCGCCTACTTTTATAGAACCGCTGTCAGCTTTATCAATCCCTGCTATCAGATTTAAAAGGGTTGTCTTACCAGAACCAGATGGCCCCATGAGAGCCAGAAATTCTCCTTCTTCAATATCTAAAGATATATTATTAAGAACTGGCAGAATCTGGATGCCCCTTCGGTATGATTTGCACAGATTTCTTATTTCGACAATTGGAATTTTATCTCTCATTATTTCTCAGGGATTTTAATTCTAGAACCATTTTTTATTTTATCCAGTGGTTTCAGTACGACCCTGTCACCAGCTTTTACCCCGCTTTGAACTTCTACCATATCATTAAGCTGGGTACCGACTTTTATGGAAGTTTTTATTGCACGATCGTTTTTAATAAGAAAAACAAAATCCTTGCCGTCACGGGAAAAAACAGCGTTTTTGCTTAGTGCGGTCAATAGGTTATGCTCATCCTCTTTTATCTCTCTTGAGAGGAACGCGACTTTTGCGCTCATTTCGGGAAGTATCCGGCTATCGTTGTCAATAAAAAGTACCTTTACTAATATTGTTGCTTTTGTCCTGTCTGCTGTAGGGACAATCATATGAACCTTGCCACTGAAACGCGAATCAGGTAAGGCATCGAGCTGAATCTCGCATGGTTGCCCTATCTTTACCTGATAAATATTTGATTCGGATACATCAACCTCGACCTGAAGAGAATTCATGTCAGCAAGAGTGACTACCGCTGCCTTTGCATCCGCCGCCGCACCGATAGGGGTAACAATATCACCAATATCAGCATTTTTGGTTAAAACTACAGCATCGAAAGGAGCACGGATGAAGGTATATTCTATAGCAACCTTGGCTGCCTGAAGTGCAGCCGTATTTGCGTTGACTGTTGATTCAGAGGCTTCTACTGCAGCAATTGCCTTCTTGTAACGAGCTTCTGAAGAATCATATTCGGCCCGTGATACAAACTCATGACTTACCAAATCTTTGTAACGGTCGAAAGATAGTTTTGCGTCTTCTAATTCTGCCTTGGACTGATCAAGATTGTAGCGGGCCGCTTTTAGGGTGGCTTCTGCCTGATTACGTGAAGCAATGACATCATCACTTTCAAGACGAGCAATTACCTGTCCTGCTTTTACTTGGCTGCCTTCCTCAACTGATAGCGATACAAGCCGGCCGGTCACTTTTGAAGCTGCGGCAGCTTTCCGTTGCGCTACTACATAACCGCTCGCGTTTAAAAGTGTGAAGGTCTGTGATGGATAAATCTGCGTAACGTTTGCAACTTCAACTTCAACAGCAGGTGTTAAAACACCTTTAAGATATAAAAGCCCCAGAACGAGAAGGAAAACTGTGATTGCTGCCCAGTAAAGAAATTTCCTGCGTCTTATTGGAAGATACGCGGATACGGATTTGTCTATCTTTAGTTTTGAAAGGTCTTCATTCGGCATCTATATCTCTCCTTGTTAAGGACGGATTTGTAATTAAATATTCTATCAAATCCACGCTGTATTAGCTTTAATTGAAAAAAGTAAAAATATCACAGCTTAACTCATAAGTTGAGTCACAATAGTCTGATTGGAGTGTAGAAAACTATACTCTGCCTAGGGTAAAGATATTTTAGGATGCAACAAGGTAGCGTGCTTTATCTTATCCTCCTACGGTCAACGACATATATACTTTTCGCGAATGTCTTTGCATATTGTTTCAATTCAGCTACCTTCTCTGCTACCTCCTTAGGCTCTCTAATTAATGTTCTGTCAGTATTTACAACAGCTATTGATATGGTCATTATAGGGAATATTGCAGGTTTGTCCTTTCTGTCGATGGATACTATATACCCTCTTTCAAGATCTTCTGGCTCATAGTGTTTCACAATTCCTTTATCGAATTTTTCAATAATCGAGCTGCATATGGGTTCCATTCTTTCCGGGACACACATAATCACAAAATCATCACCGCCAATATGGCCGAGAAAATCTTCTTTAGTCCCTGCAGTTTGTATTATTTCCAGAAGTATATCTCCAAGCCATTTTAATATATCACTTCCTTTTGCAAAACCATATCTATCGCTGTAAGCCTTAAAGTTGTCAAGATCGACTAGACAGAATGAGAAATTCTCGTTTTCATTTAGTCTTGTAAGAAGCTCTTTCTCTATGGCAAGATTACCGGGAAGTTTTGTAAGGGGATTTGCATCCAGATTCATGGCCTCAAGTTCTTTAAGTCTTGCCGACATCTCTTTGAAGGAAATTGCCAGGTCAGCAAGTTCATCGGCGCCTTTAATATCTGGCAGGGTATCAAAATTGCCACTTTTAATTGAATAAGTAGCATCCTTTAATTTTTCTATGGCAGAACTCAAATTGTTTGTTATCAGATATGCAAACAGAATACCTAATATAATGGATATTATGTTAAGGGTTATAGTTATTATTAACGCTCTACCGCCAATAATGTTTGATTTACTTATATGTTGTGTCTGCTGTGACTTGAGCTTGACTTCGAGGGTTTTTAGTAAAGAAAGGACCTTGTTTAGATTGGTTTTCAACTCTGTAGATGATAGATTCTCCGCCTCTTTGGTTTTGTTCTTTTTGAGAAGGTACACCTCTTTTTTAAATAGTTCATTATAATCTTCGTGTGATGCTGATATATCAGTAACTATGTTTTGAAATGAAGGATAGGTTTTTTCGATCTCTGTTATGAGGGAATTAAACTCACTGCTGCGATACCAAAATAAATCCTCTGCATTAATATCGCGAAATACTAAATATCTTTTTTCATAGAGGTCCTGCGCAAGGATATTGTCGTTGATTCTTTTGAGCTTTTCAAGCGCAGCAACATCATCATATATTACAGTCGCAGTGATTCTATTGATTGTATTAAGGCTCCATGTGGCGTGCGTTCCCACAATAATGATAAGAAATACCATTACTGCATATCCGAGGAATATTTTCTGCCTTAATGTCAGGCTTATATCGATTTTTTTGTTAATCATTTTGTTGATAACTTTTGCGGTTCATATCTAGCTGCAATATTTCTTTTTGATATTCCCATATTTTATCTAACATTATTAATTATATATGAATACAAAAAGAATCTAAAGTTACTGAGGAAAATATATATTGAGGGCTTGGTGGCGGTGCAGGGATTTGAACCCCGGACACTGCGGATATGAGCCGCATGCTCTAACCGACTGAGCTACACCGCCACAGAAGATAGAAAATAGTATGCAGTAAACAGTAAGCAGAAAGAAATTTAAAACACAAAAACAAATTATAACAGAAGACAAAACGTTAATGAAAGAGTTCAAATCTCCGGGTTCTTATATTTATAAGTACCCCTATTGACAGAAGGTTTGATAGTAAAGCAGTGCCTCCATAACTCATAAAAGGTAAGGGTATTCCGACGACCGGCATTATACCAACGGTCATGCCGACATTAATAAAAAAGTATATCAAAAACATGAAAGTTATACCCAACGAAAGCAGTCTTCCAAAGTCGTCTTTTGCCTTTCTGGCTGTATCAAGCCCTCTTAGTATCAGGATAAGATATAAAAATAAAAGCAGCAGGCATCCTAAAAATCCCCACTCTTCCGCAAAGATTGCAAATATGAAATCCGTATGCTTCTCAGGCAGGAACCTGAAAGGTCCCTGTGTGCCCTGCATATAACCTTTGCCTATGAGATTACCAGATCCCACAGTGATTTTTGACTGATTTAAGTGATATCCAATTCCAGTTGGGTCTACCTCAGGCTCGATAAAGGCGACGATCCTGCTTTTTTGGTAGTCTTTAAGACCTCCCCATAGTATATTGCCGAGAAAGGGCAATGATATCAAACCTATAATAATGAGTAATATTGCCACTTTTTTATCGAGTCCTTTTATAAGTACTAGAGATAGAAAGATTATAAGAATTATTAATGCTGTTCCCAGATCCGGTTGTTTAATGAGAAGTATAAACGGAAGAAACGTTATAAGAAAAAATACTTTAAAGAGTGAAATTGTGCTGACAGGACTTCTTATTGTGGCCAAGTATTGAGATAGCATAATAATATATGAAAGCTTGAAAAATTCAGATGGTTGAAAGGAGACAGGCCCTATGCTCAGCCATCTCTGTGCTCCCATACCTGTTTTCCCAAAAATGAAAACAGATATTAAAATAACAATACCCACGATATAAAGTTGAAAAGAAAATCTGCTAAGCCAAACATAGTCAAAGCTGACAACCAGAAACAATGCAATAATTCCGAGTATGAGCCACAAAGTTTGTTTGATATAGAATCCTGGATGTGCTTCTGTTGCAAGCGGGCGTGTTGCACTGTAGATTGTCATGATTCCAACAAGGGATATTAATATGACAAGAAAAAAAGTTATCCAGTCAAAATTCTTGATATATCTGCGATCTATATTCAGCATCTTTTTAATTTACCAGAAAGAAGGCAGGGAAAGGTATAGATACAGAAAATCGGAATTTAGTATGGAAAAAGATAATTTACTTTTTTTACCTTTGACTGTGCCTTTACCTTTCTTCTAAGGTGGGCACTTACTGCATATAGATGTGAAAAGAGAAGTTGACAGATATCTGTCTCCTCTGTCAGGCAGGATAACTACTATAACTCCTTCCTTAAGCTCACTAGATTTCCTTAGGGCTATATGCATAGCAGCGCCACTCGACATCCCTACAAAAATTCCCTCTTTGACTGCCAGCATTCTTGTAGTATCGAATGCTTCTTCGTCGTTGACTAAATATCGTTCGTCTAGATTTTTAGGATTGAATATTCTTGGAAAAATACATTCTGACATGTTCTTGAGGCCCTGAATCCTATGGCCTACAGTTGGTTCTACCCCTATTATCTTTATGTCTTTATTAAACTCCTTAAGTTTTTTCCCTGCGCCCATCAGTGTGCCGGTAGTCCCCATACCTGCCACAAAGTGGGTAATACTACCATTTGTCTGCTCGATTATTTCTTTCCCAGTGGTCTCATAGTGTGCTGAGATGTTGGCCTCATTATCAAACTGGTTTGGCATGAAATACTTATCAGGCTCATCAGACAATATCTTTTGTGCTAGTCTTATGGCACCGTCTGTCCCTTCATCTGATGGGCTGATTATGAGTTCAGCTCCAAAAGCTTCAAGAGTCCTTCTCCGTTCGATACTAACACATGCGGGCATGGTCAGCTTAACTCTGTATTTTTTTGCTGATGCAACCATGGCAAGTCCTATCCCTGTGTTTCCGGAAGTGGCTTCAAGTATTATTTTATCTTTTGTAAGCTTCCCTTCCCCCTCTGCCGCTTCAATCATATAAAGGGCAATACGGTCTTTGATTGACCCACCAGGATTGTTACCCTCCAGCTTAGCAAAGAGTTTTACCTTAGGGTTAGGGTTAATGCTGTCTATGCTGGCAATCGGCGTATTACCAATACATTGAATAATGCCCATTGTTTATTATAATTGTGGCCCGACTTGGTGGTCAAGTAAACATATAAAAATATAAACAATAGATTATTTGATGTCTAACCTTGAATACGAAACAGACAAACTTAACTCTGGTGTTTGTTCTTAGATTTCATATATTCTTCTATCGCCTTTTTTGCAATTGGTGCTGCAGATGTTGCGCCATGCCCTCCATGTTCGACTAATACGGAAAGCGCTATTTCCGGAATTTCAACAGGAGCAAAGGCAACAAACCATGCATGGTCTCTTAACTTTTCTGGGAGAAATTGAGAATCTTTCTTTATTCCCGCAACTTGAGCTGTCCCTGTCTTGCCTCCAATATCAATTACTTGAGATTTTGCAGCCCATCCTGTACCCCCGGATTCATTTACAACTCCGGAAAGTGCATTTTTAATAATTTTAAGGGTCTCAGGTTTTGCTTTTAATTTTCCTGTAAGTACAGGACTTTTTCCTTTAATAAGTGTTGGTCTGTATAAATTCCCGCCATTTATTGCTGCCCCTGTCATGATGGCCATCTGGATAGGTGTTACACTTACATATCCTTGCCCTATTGAAGTATTAAAGGTTTCGCCGATAAACCAAGGATTTTTTTTGTTCTTGCGTTTCCATTCTGTATTTGGTATGGAACCTTTTTTTTCTTTTACAAGTTCAATGCCTGTTTCTGTCCCAAGTCCAAAACTTACAGCGTAGGCATATATTTTTTCTATGCCGAGACGTTTACCAACCTCGTAGAAATATGTGTCACATGATTCTACAATAGCTCTGTGCAAAGAGAGCATACCGTGCTTACTCCAACAGCCAAAATGCCATTTCCCATAGTTTATTCCCCCCTTGCAATCAACCTTGGTATCGGTAGTAATAACACCTTCTTCAAGTCCAGCAACTGCAGTAACAATCTTAAATGTCGACCCGGGTGGATACTGACTTTGCAACGCCCTGTTTAACATAGGATTTCTCTTGTCACTGGAAAGGACTGTCCATTCATCATAATCCATTCCTCTTGTGAATGAATTAGGGTCAAAGGAAGGTTTGCTTACTATGCTGAGTACTTCTCCGTTGCCGGGGTTAATTGCAACAAGTGCACCGGTTTTTCCCCCGAATTCCTTTTCAGCTTCTTTCTGGAGATTGATATCTAAACTTAACGTTATATCCTCCCCTTTTATTGATGGTGTTCCCTGCAATAGTCTTATTTCCCTGCCTAGTGCGTTTACCTCGATAATCCTTTTGCCAGGTGTTCCTCTGAGCGATTTATCGAATAACTTTTCAACACCCCACTGGCCTATAAACGCATTTAGCGGCACATCAATAAAAGCAGGGTCTTTTGATTGAGCTGGTGTAAGCTTTCCAAGATACCCAATAAGATGTGATGCAACATCACCGTAAATATATTCCCTGCTTACCTCTACTTCGATAATAAGACCTGGAAAATCAGACCGCCTCGATTCAATATATGCAACATCACTGAAAGACAGGCCATCTTTGAGCCTTATAGGAGATAGCGGGGTCAGACTGTTTTCATTTATTTTTACGAGTATCTCGTCGTCAGGAATGTTGAGGACTTTTGAGAGCAGATAAACTTTACGCTTATCAAATTCATTTGGGATTAGAGAGGCATAGTAATATGGAGTATTTTTCACAAGAGGAATACCATTTCTGTCAAAAATTATCCCTCGCGGTGCTGGTATTGTCAGTATCCTTAACCTGTTTGACTCAGAAAGTTTTCTGTATTCATTGCCCTGTAAAATTTGTATTTGCCACAACCTCATGATAAGTAAAAAAAAGGCTATAATTGCTATGTAAGCAACTATTAATGTTTTGTCAGATTCCTCTTTCATTTAGATATCACAATTTGTTACTTTCAGTGTATATCAGCCAGCTTAGGTTTAAGAAAAACACCCCAGGGAGCGTTTAATAAGGATTGTATTGATATTGAAAATAAAGCTGCTCCTATACTGACTGGTATTCTATCGAAAGTACTTCTCAAAATAAAAACAAATGAGCTGTCTATCAAAGTTAGTGCTGAAACGCTGATAATACCTATCAATGGTGTCCAAATAAAAAACTTTCTGTAAATGAGGGAAGAAAGATAACCTACAAGGCCTTTACTGAGGAGGTTGGGGCCAAGGAGTGTACCTGAAAGGCTGTCCTCAATTATTCCTATAAGAGAACCTAGAAATATCCCTTTGACTTCTCCTTTTCTTATGCCTGCATAACAGACTAAAATAACTGTAAGGTCTGGAGTAACATCAAGAAGTGATACGCTCTCTTGTATTATAAATATGAAAAATATTATGGCTGCCCAGATAACGTATATCACCAATTTTTTAAAATTACTAACTCCTCAATTTTTGTAATATCTACAAATGGAGTTACTTCGATGTCCTGGAAGAGCCCTGCCCCCTTTTTATTGACCTTTGATACATATCCGATGGGTATTCCTTGTGGAAATAATGAATCAAGTCCTGAAGTTATTATAACACTGCCTTTTTCTACAATTCCTTCATGGGGAACATATTTTAACCGGCATTTTCTGAATCCTGTGCCTGAAAGTACTCCCTCTGTTCTATCGTCCTGAATTTTTGCTGCTGAAGAGAAGTTTATATCAGTGAGAAGAAGCACGGAAGAGTAGTTGTCTGATACACTCGAAATTTTTCCTACAAGACCATTTGGGGTTATCGCTGTCATATCTTTTGCTATTCCGTCAAAATGTCCCTTATCAAGGACAAACGTACTTGACCACTGGTCTATCCCCTTTGCAATAACACGCGCGGCAGTAACGTATCTCTGCTCTTTTTCCTTGAGCGAAAGAAGTTCCTTGAGCCTTTTATTTTCAAGGATGGCTTCACGATACTTTTGTTGATCTTTAAGAAGGCTGGCAAGCTCTTTTTTGAGTCTGATGTTCTCCTTTTCCCTCAGAGATATTTTCTTGAAAGGAGATGCGATAGAGTCCTTTACAGATTCTTTTATTTCATGAAATCTGTTGAATGTATTGTTGAGAAAATTGAGTGGCAGGAGGGGTTTCCTATTACTCTGATATGTCATAAAGCTTATGGATATGATGATGAGGAGAAAAAGAAGAAACCTCTTCTTGGGCATTACAAGTATATAGCTATCCTTCTAAGCAGGTCAATCTCGTCTAGCATTTTACCGACACCGCGTACTACTGCTGTAATCGGATCCTCGGCAACAATAACCGGAAGACCTGTTTCTTCTCTTATAAGTAAGTCAATACCTTTGAGAAGAGCGCCACCACCGGCGAGGACAATACCTCTATCTACAATATCTGCTGCAAGTTCAGGAGGTGTATTTTCAAGGATGACCTTAATAGTATCAAGTATTGTGGTAACAGGCTCATTAAGGGCCTCACGAATTTCTGCTTCGTTAATCGGAAGTGTTTTGGGTATGCCTGAGATGAGATCTCTTCCCTTTACCTCCATTACACTCTCTTCGCCACTGTTTGTTTTATAGGCAGAGCCGATATTAATCTTTATCTGTTCGGTGGTCATATCACCAATCATGAGATTATATCTCCGTTTGATGTAAGCCATAATTGCCTCATCCATCTTATCCCCACCAACTCTCACAGCCTTGCTGTGAACAACGCCATCAAGTGATATAACAGCGACATCTGTAGTGCCGCCACCAATATCTACGATCATATTACCTGAGGGCTCACCAACAGGAAGCCCAACTCCTATTGCAGCTGCCATGGGTTCTCCTATCAGATAAACCTCTCTTGCACCCGAAACCTGAGCAGCATCTTTAACTGCTCTCTGCTCTACCTGTGTAATGCCTGAAGGCACACCGATAATTACCCTTGGGGATATAAAGCTCCTTCTGTTATGAACTTTTTTTATGAAGTACTTCAACATTTCTCCTGTTGCGTCAAAATCAGCTATAACTCCATCCTTCATAGGTCTTATTGCTGTTATATTAGATGGTGTTTTGCCGATCATTCGTTTTGCCTCAGCACCAACTGCAATAGGTTTCTTGTCGTCTCTTCTAATTACAACCACAGAAGGCTCATTGCATACTATTCCTTTGCCTTTAACGAAAACAAGTGTGTTTGCTGTGCCAAGATCTATTGCGAGGTCGTTTGAAAATAATCCTAGAAACTTGTTGAAAAACATTATGCCTCCTGTTTTATCTTAGAACTTTCTATAACTATGGTATTTGCAATCTCATCGCCAATGCGCATCCCGTTCCTACTTCCCAACAGTACAATAAATTCGAGAACAGAAATAATCATAATGAATATCCATCCAAACAGGGGGATATAGTATAAAAGAAATCCGATGCCGAATGTGATATTCCTAAGTATAGAGTCTCTGAGTGTACACGGTGTATTTGTATCTGCTGCAACAACCCTGATCTTTATAAGTGCTTTACCAAAGCTTCTTCCGTCGAGAAGAGCATCACCGATTAAAAGATAGGCAAGCCCCGCAAAAAAGCCAGCCTTTGGTATTTGTACCAATACCGCAATGATAATAAAGTCAAGGATTTTAGCGACAGTTCTAAGAAGAAGTCCTGCCCTTTTAAGTTCCTCTGACATTTAGAATCTTAGCAGAAAAATTCTTAATTTTGCAAGGAAAGCACTGTTTAAGAAATAGAATCTGTAAAAGACTGTCTTTGTCTGCAATTATGGATTGTCGCCAGAATTATGATAAATGTAGAAGTAAAAAGCAACTCGCAAGTTTGAGTTTTTTACACAAGAAAGTTTTAATAATAAAACTATCGCTTTAACTATTTAATCTGCTATGTGAGTAATCTGAATGATTTATTGTAGTTGAATAGCTTTTTGTGGTATAAACTTGATAATCTAAACAAAAAAATAAATTATTTATCTGTTTAATTATGGAAATAGTCCTGGCTACTAGAAACAAAAAAAAGGAAGAAGAGATTAAAAGGATTACAGATGGCATGAAAATCTCTATTTTTACGATAGATGACTTTCCTGGATGTCCTGATATAAAGGAGGATGGAAAAACATTTGAAGAAAATGCAGTCAAAAAAGCTGTAACCGTTTCAAGGCATACAGGGAAACCAGCGCTTGCTGACGATTCTGGCCTGGAGGTGTATGCTTTAAAAGGGGCGCCGGGAACACTGTCCGCAAGATATGCTGGTGAAGACGCAGATGACAGCAGAAATCTGGGAAAATTGCTTTATGAGATGCGATCGATTGTTGGTAGGGATAGGGGTGCAAGGTTTGTATGCTGTATAGCCTTGGCTTTTCCTGATGGATCTATAAATACATTTTATGGGTATTCCGAGGGCAGAATAGGAAGGGAGCCAAAGGGCTTCAAGGGATTCGGGTATGACCCTTTATTTTACCCTGAGGGAAGCAAAAAGACTTTTGCTGAAATGAGTGATAATGAGAAGGATTCTTTAAGCCACAGGGGAAAAGCCATGAGAGAAGTTCAACGGTACCTCAAAGAAAAAATAAATTTTTCGGCAACTTAGGGTGTTAAAAGTTAGTAATATATGTAATAAGTAAAATTTATCGGTTTATCAGAAATATGAATTTGACTTAAAATACCCCTGTGTATAAAGTTATATGTCTGATTTTTAGGTTTTTTTAAAAAGAATCGCTCTGCCGCATAATTTAGTTTTGTAATTTAAAAGCACACTTATTCATTTATTTTGATAGCGGTTTTGTTTGCAATTTAGTACAACGTCGTTGTTTTTAAAAATATTCATTAAATAATTGGGGGTAAACTTATGAGACTTGTATTGCTAGGTGCACCAGGAGCTGGGAAAGGGACTCAGGCGAAGATGCTTATAGAAAAATACAAGATTCCTCAGATTTCGACGGGTGATATTCTTAGGAAGGCTGTTGCTGACGGAACACCGCTCGGAAAAGAGGCAAAAACTATTATGGATAAGGGAGAACTTGTTCCTGACAAGATAGTTTTGGGCCTTGTTGAGGAGAGAGTTAAGCAGGAGGACTGTAAAAAGGGTTTTATACTCGATGGTTTTCCGAGGAATACTGCACAGGCAGAAGCGCTTGATAAGATGTTAAAAGACCTTAGGATGCCGCTTGATTCGGCTCTAAGCGTCGATGTTCCGAAAGATGACCTTATGAAGAGACTGACAGGAAGGAGGACATGCAAGGGTTGCCAGCAGATGTATAACGTATATTATTCGCCGTCCAAGAAAAAGGATGTATGTGACAAATGCGGTGGCGAGCTTTTTCAGAGGGGAGACGACAAAGAGGAGACAATCAAGAAAAGACTTGATGTATATGATTCTTCAACAGCACCCCTAATTGATTATTACAAGAAAAAAGGCATACTTAAGTCTGTTAAGGGCGTAGGAAGTATTGACGAAATATTCAAAAAAGTTTGCAGTCTATTAGAAAGGGAATAACAGTTCCAAATATCAAACTAAAGGAGGAAAAAAATGGGAAACATGGGTCATGGTGGCAAACCAATTGTTGAACGGGTTCTGCCGAAAGATACTGCAGTTAAAAGACTAAAAGAACTGAGGGCAGCAAATGCAAAGGAGAATGAAGT
>MHEF01000038.1:0-2840 GCA_001805125.1 Nitrospirae bacterium RBG_13_39_12 | reverse complement strand
GCAGATTGCAACAGAGATCATTGATATTGCGTACGGCTTTTTTTCACCCCTTGAAGGGTTTATGACAAAAGCTGATGTAGATGCTGTTGCCGATAAGATGACACTATCAGACGGGACTGTATGGAGCATACCTATAGTATTTGACATCTCTGAGGAAGAATTAAAGTCTACAGGGATAAAGAAGGATGAAACAATCATTCTTACTTATACTGGGAACCCCTTAGCTATTTTCGACGTAACAGATTTATTCTCACTCGATAAAAAAGACGTTGCCATGAAGGTCTATGGGACGAGTGAAGACAAACACCCTGGCGTAAAAAGAACTTATCAATATAAGGATAAATTTCTTGGAGGAAAGATTACCCTCCTTAATCCCCCGAAAATAAATGAGCCTTTCACAAGATTCTGGCTTACACCACTACAGATGAGAGAGAAATTCAAGGAAAAAGGCTGGGAGATGATAATCAACCATCAGACAAGAAACGTTCCGCATACGGGCCATGAATGGCTTATGAAGGGAGCATTTTTAGGAGCTTATGGTTCTATGATGGTAGATAAACCTCGCGGCGGTGTACTGGTCAATGCGATTATCGGTTCGAAGAGAGCGGGTGACTATATTGATGAAGCTATTATCCTTTGCCAGGAAGCTCAGGGGAAATATGGATATTTCAGGGATGACACCTTTTTAACCACATGCAGCCTCTGGGATATGCGTTATGCAGGACCGAGAGAAGCAATATTCCATGCATGCATGAGAACAAACCTCGGCTGTACCCACCATATGTTTGGAAGAGACCATGCAGGTGTTGGAAGCTATTATGATCCATATGATGCGCACAGGATATTCGATAAAGTGGCCAAGGGTGCACTGAGAATCACACCAATCTTTAATCTCGATTGGTGGTTCTGTCCTGTATGTGACGAGGTTACCTATTCAGGGCTTTGCGGGCATAAAGATAAAAAGGCATCGTTCAGCGGAACATTGATCAGAAGCATTATACAGGACGGTGTGAAGCCGCCTCGTAGAATCTTCAGGCCCGAGGTATTTGATATCATTATGGAATGTGCGGAAAAGTATGGCTTCGGCTCTGCTTTTGTGAATGAAGACTACTTAAAGAACAGACAACCGGTATTTACGATTGGACCGTTGAAATAATATCTTGAAATAAAATAAAGGAGGGAAAATATGGCAGAAGAGACCTATCCAATCAATTTATGGATCAATGAAGAGCGGCTTGAAAAACTTCAGTCAGCCGGCCTTGCAAGTATGTGCAAGGAAGTTTTAGCAGGTTTAAAGGTTATAGCTGTGCCTAACACAGCAGATCAGAAAGACAAGATTCTTAAAATATTCCCTATGGCAAAATTCGATACTGCTACAACAAAGAGCATCGAAGCTCTCCCAAGACAGATAAAAGATCAGATATTTGACCTTGTTGTTAAGAAAAAGTCATTAAATGTCATGGATGAATTCATTAAATCTCAAAGTAAAAAATAAAATAAAGAAAGGAGGTGGAAAGACTTTTTTATTAATCTTTAAAATTCTAAATTAAACACTAATAGAAGGAGGTGTATTTATTATGCCGAGTTTTGTAATTACTGAAAAATGTGACGGCTGTAAGGCAGGGGACAAGACTGCATGTCAGTATATCTGTCCTCACGATCTTATGATTCTCAACAGAGAGACGATGAAAGCTTACAACCAGGAGCCCGAGCAGTGCTGGGAGTGCTTTAACTGCGTAAAGATCTGCCCCCAGCAGGCAGTTGAGGTGAGAGGTTATTCAGACTTTGTTCCCCTCGGATCCCAGACCATTCCTTTAAGAAGTTCTGATACTATCATGTGGACGATCAAATTCAGAAGCGGTCTGACCAAGAGGTTCAAATTCCCCATCAGGACCACCGTAGAAGGTACCGTTGATGCTTATGCAGGCAAGCCAGAGCCTGATTTCGCAACAATTAAAAAGCCTGGTTTGTTTACCAAACCAGCAAGAACTGAATAATTAAGGAGGTGAATATATAAATGGAAAAAGAAACTTGTACATTTTCATATTGTAAGAAACCGGAAGTAACCGAAGTTGATTGCGATCTTCTGATCATGGGCGGCGGTATGGCAGGCTGCGGTGCAGCTTTTGAGGCATGCCGCTGGGCAAATGCGAAAAAAATGAAAGTAGTATTAGTTGACAAGGCTGCAACAGACAGAAGCGGCGCTGTCGCGATGGGTCTGTCCGCTATTAACACGTATGTTGGCGAAAATAAAGTTGCTGATTATGTCAAATATGTCAGGAATGACCTGATGGGCATCATCAGGGAAGACCTCGTATTCGACCTCGGAAGACACGTCGACGATTCAGTCGAACTCTTCGAAGAGTGGGGACTCCCCATCTGGAAAAAAGGCGATGACGGTTTCTCCATGGACGGTCATCAGGCGATTGCAGCCGGCAAAAAATCTCTGAAGGACGGCGGCACACCGGTAAGGACCGGTAAATGGCAGATTATGATCAACGGCGAGTCCTACAAAGTCGTTGTTGCTGAGGCGGCAAAGAAGGCCCTTGAGACCAACAGGGCTGCAACCGGTATGGCACAGAACCATTATGAAAGGGTATTCATCGTAAAGGCCGTCATGGATACAAACGGTAAAAACGTAGCTGCAGCCATCGGATTTAGCACAAGAGAAAACAAGATTTATTCCTTCAAAGCAAAAGCAATGCTCTGTGCAACTGCCGGAGCAGTTAACTGCTTCAGACCGAGGTCGGTCGGTGAAGGTATGGGCAGAACCTGGTACCCGGTGTTTTGCGCCGGTTCAGGTTATGCATTCGGCATGCAGGCCGGTGCAGAGCTGACCC
>MHEF01000037.1:14171-16602 GCA_001805125.1 Nitrospirae bacterium RBG_13_39_12 | reverse complement strand
CCGCCCTCGAACCCTTATTAAATTTTTTCCCGAGGGCAATAGCAGTATTCCATTGTATTGCAGGACACTCTTCATTCAGGAATGGATCATTAAAGATTTTTACCAGTATTTCTAATACCCTCGAATCTGGAATATCACCCAGCAAACGAATTGCTTTGATTTTAATTCTCCAATCCTCACCCCTGTTAACAACAAGTTGTAACAGGGCATCAACTGCTCCGTCATCCTTTATTTTGCCCAACTCTTCCACTGCTAACAGCTGAATTTGCTGGTCATTGCTGTGAAGGTTTGCCACCAGGTCATCAATACTACTTGCAATTGCCCTTCCCCCGGCTATAATCAAAAAGATAATACTCAATAAAATAGCCACTGTCCTATACACTTTCTCTCCCGTCATTGACCCGAAAATACCCCCTCTTTGATAAACCAGGGGTTAGGGGAGATTTTATGATTGAGTTATTAGTTCTCAAAGGTCTTAAAAGTTATTTAAGATCTTTATTCTGTCATTCTGGCTTGTCCAGAATCTTTCTTCGTTTTACAGAAGGATTCCCGACAAGCGGGAATGACAGCCCAACGTATCGGCCATTGGAACAGAGTTCACTATGAATAAAAACATTTATTCTTAAAATCCCCCCTTAATCCCCCTTTGCCAAAGGGGGATTAAATTATATTTTCGGGTCAATGACATATTGTGCAAATTATTTATGAGATATAACACTTACAGAATGCTGCAGAGTTGTTCATTGTTTCATAATTTTACACTATGATATTCTGCCTTTTATAGTTTATAGTATAATGAAATTTTTAAAACCCTTACCAAATTTTTTGAAGAGGTAGATTATGAAATTTTTCATCGACACAGCTAATATTGAAGAGATCAAGAAGGCATGGGATCTTGGTGTTATAGATGGTGTAACAACAAACCCATCCCTTATATCAAAGGAAGGGATAGAACCGGTCACCTTACTGAAGGAAATCTGTAGCATTGTCAATGGTCCAGTAAGTGCAGAGGCAGTCAGCATGACTGCAGGTGAGATGGTCAAGGAAGCAGAAACTCTCTCAAGGATCCATGAGAATATTGTGGTAAAAATTCCAATGATTGAGGAAGGTCTCAGAGCAGTGAAAAGACTGTCAGGGATGGGCATAAAAACAAATATGACCCTTATTTTTTCTCCAAGCCAGGCACTTCTTGCTGCAAAGGCTGGCGCAACATATGTAAGCCCCTTTGTCGGAAGACTCGATGATATAAGTCATACCGGGATGGGAATTGTCAGTGAGATAATAGAGATATATGAAAACTATTTGTTTGATACAGAGGTAATCGTAGCGAGCGTGAGGAATCCACTTCATGTTGTAGAGGCTGCGAAGATGGGTGCTCATATCGCAACGATCCCTTATTCTGTTATAATACAGCTAATAAGACATCCGCTTACAGACATAGGCATCGAGAGGTTTTTAAAGGACTGGAAGAAGGTGCCCAAACAGTGAATAGAGAATTATTGACAGAAGATAACCCTTTCGCTCATTCTCGGTCGTACCGACCTCCGAGGTTTTCGCTTATCAGCGAAAAAAGCCGCTCAAGGGTCATCTTCTATCAATAAAAATTTGCGGGTAATTCCACCTTTATCCCCCTCTTTTCTAAAGAGGGGTTAGGGGAGATTTAGAGGAGAAAAAATGCCAATATATGAATATAAATGCAATAGTTGTGGTGAAGACTTCGAGAAACTTGTTTTTGGAAATAAAGAAGTCAGTTGTCCTAAATGTAGTTCTACAAAGGTAAAAAAGAAACTTTCTGTTTTCTGTGCTACTGGCACAGAAAAACCCCTTGCCGGTACATCAGGCTGCACATCCTGTAGCAAAACTACATGCAGCTCTTGCAGATAAAGCTTCTCTCCTTCTATTTGTTCCTTATAGTTATTACAATATAAGGAAGAAGACCTTATGATGAATTTCTTAGAGACATTTTGTGGAATTTTCTAAGAGGAGGTTATAGATGAAGACACTTGTTTTAAGGGTTACTCTGAAAGAAGAGGAAGATGGGAGGTGGAGTGCATCAATCCCAGCCCTTCCGGGCTGTTCCAGTTGGGGCTATTCGAAGCAGGAGGCCCTGGATAATATAAAGGATGCTGCTGAGATATATATAGAAGACATGATAGCTTCAGGAGAAGGGCTTCCACAGCCTTCAGATAAAATAGAGTTCATAGAAGAGCCTGCCATAGCAGTTTCTCTATGATTCATAAACTCAAAAATATCCCTGTCAGAGAACTTATCAGAGCGCTTGAGTAAGATGGATTTCAGTATAAAAGACGCAAAGGAAGCCAAAGGGTCTATCGCCATCCTGATGGCCGCCGTGTAGTTATTCACTATCACCACCCTTATTCATTACTATTGACAACTCCTTAATTCATAGTTATATTTAAAACAAGGTGAT
>MHEF01000037.1:4732-14164 GCA_001805125.1 Nitrospirae bacterium RBG_13_39_12 | reverse complement strand
GAAAAATAAAAAGGCAGAAGCCAAAAGATTGTGGGATGAGTTGCGCAAAAGTGTATCTAAGAGACCTTCCCCTTTTGCCGGGATGAGCGAGGAAGAAGTGATTAAATACCTGCGTAAGATCAGGAAAGAGCTCTGGGAGAAAAAACTTGCGGCTCGTTCTTGATGCCAATGAGTATATATTCGCTTTGGGACTTTTCAGAAAACAGAGTTGTGAATCACTTTTAAAACTTCTCATAGATAATTTCCCCTCATATTCTATTTCTATATGTCGAACAATTGTAGAGGAAGTAAGAGCTAACTTAACTCCGAAAGAATTCCATAGTTTTGTTAAGTTTATTAATGTCTTTACCACTATTGACGAAGACTTCCTTATTCCTTTTGAAATGGGCGCAAAATATGAAGCAAAAGAATTAAAAGAGGCCGATGCCCTGATTGCCGCATATACCGAATGGGTCGGGGCAGATGTTCTTGTCACAGAGAACCGGCATTTTTTATCACTACACTCTAATTTGTCCTTTAAAGTTTTAACTGCAGAAGAATGTCTGAAGCTCATTTAATTTCGTTCACTTCCTTTTTTAATTTCCGTATTCAATATTAAAAACAGAACCGCCCCCTTTATCCATTATATGCACACCCTGCAACAAAACCACCTGCAACTCATGCCATTAAAGACTATCTCATCTTAAGAAAAAACTAATAAAAAGTACACTACCAATTCCCCACTACTGGTTTATCAGTAGAAAGGCCAAAGGTGTAACACCTATCTGTTGTACAGCCATTCCATAAGCCATTTCCGTTATAATCCAGATACCAGCTTGCTCCTCTCTTAACCCCTATCTCCTTCCAACCATCTCCATTCCAGTCCCCTACAATAGGAGTATCTGTAGAGAGACCAAAATTGTAACATTCATCTACCCCACACCCGCTCCAGGAATCACTTCTATCATAGTCCAAATACCAGTTTCCGTTCCTGAATACACCTATCTCCGCATAACCATCCCCGTTCCAATCTCCTGCTACAGGTTTATCGCCAGCCATGCCAAAGGTGTAACACTTATCAGTGGCACATCCATTCCATAAGCCATTTCCGTTATAATCCAGATACCACGACCCATTTCGGAAGACACCAATTTTATCGGTACCACTATTATTCCAGTCTCCTGCAACAGGAATGTCAGTAGAAAGACCAAAGGTATAACATCTATCTGTTATACACCCATCCCATGCACCATTACCATTATAATCAAGATACCAATTTGTCCCTCTCTTGACTCCTATCTCTGTATACCCATCTCCATTCCAGTCTCCTGCTACGGGTATATCTGTGGAAAGACCAAAGGTATAACACTTATCAGTGGTACATCCATTCCATAAGCCATTTCCGTTATAATCCAGATACCATACACCATTACGGAAGACACCTATTTTAGAAACGGAGACCAATGAAGCAAAGTTTGCCGTCACCGTCTTATTTGCATCCATCGTCACATAACAGGTTTTCCCATCTGGGCTTGTGCTGTTACACCCATTCCATGAGCTAAACACATAACCACTGTTTGGGGTTTCGGTGAGGGTTATATTAGTGCCCGAGTTATAAATCTCTGAGCAATCTCCAGGACAATTTATACCTGTGCCTGTTACTGTTCCTCCACCAGAAAGGGTTATATTTACATTGAGGGCCTTCTGATTTGTCCCTGACTGTATCACAGTTAGAGTCTTTCCCTCTATGGTCATTGTTCCTGTCCTTTGACTTGTACTTGAATTGACCGCAACAGAATAATTTACTGTTCCGTTTCCAGTGCCGAAACTGCCTGAGGTAATCGTTATCCATGAGGCGTTACTCGTTGCTGTCCAGGTACAGCCACTCTGGGTCATTACGCTTACACTGCCTGTTCCACCAGAGGAACCAAATACTTGATTGTCAGGAATAATTGAATAGGTACATGGAGCTGTGTCCGTTCCTGCCGCATTTAGCGGCAAATAGAGCATTGGTGTATTAGGCGCATTGGATGGGATTAAGAGATTTGCACTCTTCGGCCCTGTTGAATTTGGGGAAAAGATTACGGCAAGTGTGCATGTACCAGATTGTGCAATTGTCTTACTTGAACAATTGTCATTCTGTTTACTGAACTCACCGGCATTTGTTCCGGTAAATGCGATGGTTCCAATTATAAGATCGCCCATACCAGAATTTGAAATAGTCAAACTTATTGGCGAAGAATCACCAATCTTGATAGCTCTGAAATCAAATATACCAGGCATAACAGTAATAGAAGGGTGAAACTGGATACCTATAGCATTTCTGATAAATGCACTGCCTAAACTATCCTTGACTTTATATGATGGACTGCTCCGGGAACCCCCTCCTTCATTAAACAAAGCCAGAATTCCATAATTCTCGCTGAAACTTTCATGATATATACTTTTTGGATAAGGGTCTTTTGAATCATTCAATCCATCATTATCAGTGTCAGGAATTCTGGGGTCAGACCTCCCGGAATTAACTTCAGCAAAATCGGTTTTCCCATCACCATCGGTATCCTTTTTATTTGGATCAGTGCCATATATATATTCAAGCATATCTGACAGGCCATCTCCATCAGTATCCGTATAAGCATCAGAAGGATTCAGGCGGAATTCGACGCTATCGCTTTTGACATTGGATTCCCCATCGGTATTTTTAACTTTAAAATAGATTGTCTTTGTACCGAAGCCAGCACTGAGGGTAAAAGTTGGTGCTGTGGAATAGGTTAGCCATGAAGCACCAGTAAAGAGTTTATCTTCACTTGCCATATAATGGGTTGGGCTTCCAATTGAGACATTGTTGAGAGTCACCAGACTTGTTGTTGTATAAGCACTCCCATTATTTATGGCCAATGAACCAACTACCGGAAATGGAACAGTCATACCTTTTACAGCATGCGGTTTATTGTTTACAGCACCATATGAGAACGTTGTTGTCTTCCCATCTTTTGTCATAGAAGTCATATTACCGATGGCATTATATTGATACTGGATGCTATATCCACTATCTCCTGCGCTCGTTAATCGATCAAGGTCATCATATGCAAAATTCTCTGTTTTTCCGGCTATACCGTCTGCTATTGATTTGATATTTCCGACATTGTCATAAGTATAAGCGAAGTTCTGGAGTCCTGACGTGGCCAGACTGCTCAGTCTCAGGTTTGAAGGATGGTAAGTGTAGGCTGTGCTCTTGCCATTTGCATAATTTTTCTGTATCACCTGACCGCTTGCATTGTAATCCAGCCCGCTTATGATTCCCGGGATGCTGTCAAGTTTATTCTGTCCGTTATAGTTGAATACTATGGTCTGATTGTCCGGATATGTCATGCTGATAACCCTGTCCATGGAATCATAGCCCCACTTAGTCGTCCAGGTTTGACCGTCAATAGTCCTGTCTTCCTGTTTCTTGCGAAGCCTGTTGTCATATTGATAATTTACTGTCCCTGCAGCGTCGATAACTGATGATAACGTTCCGATAGTGGGGGTATCGTATGTAAACTGAATATCTGTGCTGGTCGGATAATTAATAAATGTCTTACGATTCAAAGGATCATAGGTTATGTTTGTAGTTATGGCTTTCGCATCTATTTGGGAAATGAGATTTCCGACACCATCATACGAATAATTCCATTGCCCCATGTCAGGATCAACCATGCTGGTCTTGCGGCCAAGAGTATCGTACTGAATGCTCGTAATGTTGTTGTTATAGTCTTGAATCTGCTTTAATTCCCCAAGTGGGCTGTATGAATACTTTGTTTCATAATCACCACCGCCGGGATGCTCATAGACCGACAGGAGCCTCTGATGGGCATCAAAGCGGTAATTCTTACGATGCCCGTTTTCATCTATCTCAGTAACAACCCAGTGGTCAAAGGTTCGCGATATTTGGGTAGCGTCAGGGTTTGTTACGAGGGTTGGCCTCCCCAGCGGGTCATAACTGTATGACGTACCCGGCACCGCTGTGTCCGGTGTGCTGTATGAGAGCAGGCTGCCGGTCAGATAAGGATTTGACTGTTTCTTTACCCTGCCCATGGTATCGTAGAAAACATCGACAGCCAACTTGTTGGAGCCGCTCTCATACTCTGATTTTGTCTGAATAAGGTTGCCGAAGCCGTCGACAGACTGAATGGTGTCGAAAGTTGGTGTGCCGTCTTTTCTATAAATAATAACGCTCTCGGGAGGAACACCATCTAAAACATACTGTATTGAGGTTGTCGGCGATGGATCGGTGTCATATGGTTTCACTTCTCTGATTTTTCTCTTGAACGTGTCATACGCGTATGACGTTGTGTAGCCATTAGCGTCGGTCTCGCTCAGTATCTGACCGCTGGAAGCGTCATATACCCTTGAGGTTATCTGATTTTTTGCATTGATCAACTGAACAGGGAATGTATGATATGTGCTGTCATATGCGGTTTGTGTTATGCGGCCTTCGGGGTCCGTGGTACTTGTTCTGTTTCCATACGGATCATATACATGCAGTGTAGCAGGATTGGTTCCCCCTGAAAGCCAATTCTCCTCTTTGGTTATATTGCCTTTATCGACACAGTCAGCGCGATTGTCGTACCAGTAGAAACTCTCTCTCAGTTTTGGCGTAACGCCCGTTACATAAGAGACTGCCGTGTAGAATCGAGATTTTAGTTTATCGACAATATATTTGCCGCTACAACTATTCCAATATTCATCATAGGTATAAAGCTCATCACCGACGAGGGAAGCATCACCCTCATTGATCATTAGTCGTGGATTCCCATAGGAGTCATAATTCTGGTAATACTTTGTCTTTAATTTTGCATTGTTTGGATCTCCGTCAAAGGTGTGCTCATTCGTCTTGCTCAAATTACAGGTATAGACACCGTCTATCGGCGGTTCAACACAAGTTGTGCCGTTCGGTCGGAGCCACTCATTTTCACTCCTTGCATATAGCACATTTGATGAATTCAAGATTTCGGTTTTATATTCCTTCCCCTTTTTGGCATTGTCCTGGTGATAATAGTGAATGACTTTCGAGCTATCAGCCCTTGTCTCGTTTACTTCTCCGAATCCTCTAAATTCCCTTGAAGGGAAATCATACAACCCCTGTGAATATAAATAATTTGTTGTTGCCACAAGGGCATGTGGGCCTGCCATCCCGTTATTTGTTTCTACCGAGGAGACTACCCAGTAATTGAAGGGAAGTCTTGTGTTTGAATAGTCCATAGAGGAAGTATAGTTGATGGCGACTGTCCCGCCCAAGGTATCTGTTATCTTTAAAAGCAGGTCTGCTTGCCCAGACTTATTCTTATATATTTTCCAGTCATCATCGGAAGAATCCTTTCTGACTATATCTGGCATGCCATCTCCATCAAGATCAAATACATCACGTACAATTGCGACGTGCCCATCATCTGGATCTGGTTTTGTTACATCGCGAATAAATCCATCTGTGAAAATTGTTGGCCAGTATATTCTTCCTGTAAATCCTTTGCCGGTATTAAAATAGATTCTCCAGTCTCCCTCACCACCATTAGGGTCAACAATGTCCGGTAAACCATCACCATTTATGTCTAATAGATCTCTTTGAACATTACCTGTTGTGTCGACATCTGTTATTAAATCAGATGAGATATCTACGTGCCAATCCCCTATATGAATAAAATTGCTCCCCGTATTAAGATAAATTTGCCAGTCACTTCCTCCGTTATCATTCTTCTTTGGATTCACAATGTCAGGGAGGCCGTCTCCATTCATATCAAAGTGGCCGACTTGAAGATTCGTTTCTGGCGCCCTTGTAAAATCCTCAAGCCAGGCATATGAATGAGGTACAGGCCATAATCCAAAATCCTCAAAATCGTTTCCGGTATTTCGCCAGACATGCCATGAATCGTTATTTTCCTTTCTTACAAGGTCAGGTTTTCCGTCTCCGTTCATATCAAAAAAATCCTGTTCTACATTGGCTGCTCTGTCATCAGGTCGCTGAACATCTCTTATGTATGCAGGAATTAGAAGATTCCAGTCGGGAACGCTCGTGAAGCTGCTTCCGGAATTTATCATTACCTTGAGATTATAAGTCTTATCTGCCCACAAAAAATCAACATAGCCATCTCCATTAATATCTATAGGAGAAGATTTCGTATTTGGTGCTTTATCGTTGAGAACATACTCGTTGACATCCCTTATTTTCCATCCATAAGGAATAGGCCAAGTAACACTGTCTTCAGGGAATCCCTGTCCATTATTTATCCATACATCCCAGTAGTCATCATTGCTCCTTACCATGTCAGGCAAGCCATCGCCATTTACATCAAAAGTATCTCCAACGGTATCACTTCCACCGTCAGGTCCATCGAATTTCCTAATATCTTTTGAACCTCTTGTATTCCAGCTTGTTTCCGGACCAAAGCCCTTATCCACAGCCTTATACTGAAATTTCACGGGTGGCAAAGAAGAAACTCCATCTGCTCCATATTGGGTAATAGAAGTGAGAAGGGTTTTGTTTTGTGTTTCGTTTTGGGTATAAGCCAGTTTGTATTTTCTGGCAAGCGACCCGTTTACCTTGATTTGTATTTCGCTCAATCTGTATGTGTCGTAAACCTCTGAACCCTGATCTATAATCAGATAGGCATCCGGTTTAGACTCGCGGATGAACTGCATTACCCTGTTTCCATCGTTGTTGCATGAATTGTATTTAATATTGTCAAGATAGACAGAACCTTGATCCTCTATATAGTTAAAACAGATACAATTATCATTAGGGTCATGAATCCTTTCAAGGCTCCACCGCCATACATAGGCTGTAAATGAAGCATCGCTTGTCTGGATTAAATTCTCAGAAGCAGGATTATAGCCAAAGCGATATTCTGTGCCATCTTTTTCAGTAACTATCCAATATTCGCCTAAGCTGTTCGGCGCACCTGTTTTCTTTTCGATTTTCAGATATGATTCATTTTTTGTATGCCATCTGTTCTCAGAGGCAACATACACAAGGTCATGTTTTGCACCATCCAGATAAAGTTCAAAGGTGTCATCAGATGTATCTTTACGGGTATATTGGATATTCCTCTGAATATAACTTAACGGTATCTCCCATCCTCCCCCAACCCATCCAGCCTTGCCTTTTGCTGAATGGCTGTTATATCTAAAAGAGATTTCTGGGGTCAATCCATTGGTTCCGGGCGGCACATCAATTTTATATTCATAGCTGAAGCTTCCTGAAAAGAGATCCGTCTGAAATGCACCCCATGTGTTTTTATAGGGGCTGTCTGGAGCTTTAACGCCGGAGAATTTATAGTGCGGATCGAGATCATCGGCATATGCCACAGTTAAAGTGAGAGCGAATATGAACAGTATTAGGATGATATTTCTCAACAGTTTATCCATAAATCAGCCATCGCTCCTTTGTTTTGACAGGAGAATCGTTTGTATGGTAAATTTGATTCAAATAGGAGGCCTTAAAATTATGTCTAAAGTGATAGATGCTGTTTTTGAAGACGGCGTTTTTAAGCCGGTAAAAAAGCTCCGCCTTAAGGACAAGCAACAGGTAAAAATACAGATACTCAATGATGAGGACTGGCAAATAAAATTTGATAGGGTGCTCAAAGCCATACGCGCCAAAACTGCGGGCTTTCCTACGGCAGAAATCGAAGCAGACGTAGAAAAGGCTGTAAATGAAGTCCGCAATAGAAGGCGTGTCGGTTAAAGCAGTTGTTGATACAAATATATGGGTTTCCGCTCTGGTTGCTCCTTTTGGATCTGCCGCCAAACTTATTGAATTATGGAAAATAGGCAAGTTCAAACTCATTATTTCAGAACTACAGACCTCAGAGTTATACGAAGTTTTATCCCGCTCACAATTTACGACCAAATACCGTATTGATGAAAAAAAAGTTGAAGACTTGATTGTTTCCATTATCGAAAATGCCGAACACATACTCCTTGAAAAAAGCGCCATCAGTTGTTGCCGTGATCCTGATGACGATATCATCATAGAGACTGCTATTCGTGGAAAAGCAAAATACCTGATAACCGGCGACAAAGATATCACAAATGATAAAACAGTCTTATCGTTCTTATCCCGGCACGGCGTTTCTGTCATTTCTCTGTCAAGATTCTTAGCTGTCATAGATAAAGCCTAATCCCTCTGCCTTTCTGTAATCTTTTTCTTGTCATTCCGGCTCGTCCGGAATCTTTCTTTTTGATATTCTTTGCCCTTCCATTTTCAATTCTAAAAATCATCTCTAATCAAGGATTCCAGTCATCGCAACTATTTCCCTCTCCATAATTGGGATGTGTTCCTAATTTTCTCCTACCATGCCGGTTTATCCCGGCGCTTTCGATGTGTCCCTGTTTTTCTTACTAATCTAATCACCTAACGATAGATTCCATGACCAGTTCAACGGTTTCATCATGGCATCTATAAGTGTGTGCCCAACCGCATTAGACATGTTGCTGGCTGTGCCTCCGATCAATTTGTCAAAGCCCGAATTTAGCTGTTTACCCGCGAGTTTCAAACTCAATGTCCCAATATCCTTGACTGCCTGCCTCGTTGTGAAATTTCCTTTCAAATATTTAGGCGCCATTTCCCCAGCTTCAATCCCAAATGTAATGAGCTCGTATGATCGTCCAATGACTTCTCCACCAACAGGCGCTGTTGCCTTGCTCAAATAGGTTACCCCCAAATCGGCAAGATCCTTTATCAGTTTCACCTCAGTTATAGCTATGTTGTAACCTCTTATCATTTCTTGTTGGTAGGCAAGATTAGCCGCATTCTTTGCTCCGCCATGTAATACCCAAGAAACGTATTCTTTTTTCATGCGTTCAAATTTCGCACGGTCATACTTACTTGCTCTCGCAAACTCTTTGTTCCAGTCATTTGTACCGATTTGTTTATGACCAGTTGGGTCAACATAATTGAGAGGATTATTTCCGACATAAGAATACCTGTTAAGACTTTGCGGATCATAATAATCCGGCTCAATAGTATCCGCCTGTGTAAAGTGTTCAAAGTCAGAATCGTAATACCGTGCCTCGAAGTAGTAGAAATCTGTCAGTTTGTCTTTTTCTTTCCCTGTAAACGAATACTTCTCATTCCCTCCTTCTCTGATTTCACCGAAAGGATAATATTTGATTCTTTCGATGAGATTGCCTGATGAATCGGTGATAACATTAGTCCCGCCGAGGTGGTCTGAGTGGTAATAATACATATTCCCAGATAGGTCTTTCTTTGCGACCCGTTCACCATTTGCAAAATAATAACTGGTATTGGTAGATGAACCTGTGCTGTCAACCTGCTTCTCAAAATGCTTTCCGATGTAATAAGTTGTCACACCGTTTTCAATCTTCTTGATCCGCTGGCCTGTGTAGTCATAAACATACTCGGCAAGTACTGGCCCGGCCTGATCGCCATGCCGCACCCTGACTAATTGGTTG
>MHEF01000037.1:3961-4697 GCA_001805125.1 Nitrospirae bacterium RBG_13_39_12 | reverse complement strand
GATAAGGTTGCCGTTTGCATCGTATTGATAGGTTAAAGAGGTTGTGGCTGTGGCTTGGGAAACCAAGAGCAGTACACAGATAAAAAGTGACAAAATGAGAGGCATTCTTTTACTCATATAACAACCTCCAAAATGTCTGTCATTCCTGCGAAAGCAGGAATCCAGAGGGGAAAAAATCTGGATTCCGTATCAAGTACGGAATGACATAAGGAACTCGAATATTGCCTTTGCATAAAAAATCTTTCTTTGTATTCTTCATCTATTGCTCATGGCTCTTTGCTCCATGCTCTTTGCGCTTCGTTTTACAGTTTCATAATAAAAGCCAGTGCATAATAAGGCGGACGGTTGTCGAAAGATGCAATGCCTCCAGAGCCTGTTGCCCCTCCATGAGAATGGAGCCCATTGGACAACGTGGTTCCCGAATATGTATGTCTGTGTGTGTCTCCGGCTGTATTGTATAAATTATTATCTCTTGTCCTATTTACATTATAGTCACCATAATCTGTTGTTCCTGAGTAAGTGTGCGTATGAGAACCATCAGAAGAAATGCTATGGGAATGGCTGAGATTGCTTATTGCCTCTCCTCCTGTTGCCCCAACACTATATCCACTCCCTGCTCCCACCACAAATCTATTCCTTAAATCCGGTGTCCCGTTTGTACCGTCACAAATATGCCAACTCGTGTCGGGAGTTCCGTTAACTATAGGATTTCCATTGCTATCAATAGTTCCGCTCC
>MHEF01000037.1:0-3757 GCA_001805125.1 Nitrospirae bacterium RBG_13_39_12 | reverse complement strand
CAGGGGTAGTACTTGCATTCCATGTTTCTGCCCATAGCGCTGTTCCGCCAGTGGCAACATCATAGATACTGAACACAACACCATACTGACCATCGGGTACAGGTGTACCTGATGTGTTTGTTAGAGTACCCTGGTAGTTGATTAATTGTGGGATTGTACCTGCTTCAGAAAAAGATACGATCATTAAAAAAATTGATAAACCTAATAAAAATATTTTGGACAATCTTAGTTTATTCATTTGTTCCCCCTTATATATCAAAAATATAACGACATTTACAGTAAAATCCCTCCTAACCTCCCTTTACCAAAGGGAGGAATTTCCATGTCTTTCAAAGAAAAAATTACCACACCCCTTCACCCCTCTCAAGAGGGGAAAACCCACCCCTACATCCGCCACTGGCGGATAAACCCCTCCAGGGAGGGGAATAAAAAAGGCCCGCATAGCGAGCCTTCCTGATAGTCTTTTGATATTTTGCTGATAAGATTAGAAAATCTGTCTGTCTGTCTGTCTGTCTGTCTGTCTGTCTGTCTGTCTGTGCAAGATATGTTCCACAACGCCCCCCTGGAACAATCAAATAAAAAGGTTTAACTTTATCGGGAGACCTTTTTCTTGAAAAGGAGCTTATAGCAAAAAACATTTTATGTCAAGAAAAAAATTTTTTTATAATTATTTGATTTATTTATATTTTTTATTTATAAATGGCTCTTTACTTAAATTGGTATGTGAAACTTCCTGAGTAGAGATCGGATTGATAAGCACTCATGTGTTTTTATAAGGACTATCGGGCGCTTTAACGCCGGAAAATTTATAGTGCGGATCGAGATCATAGGCGTAAGACAATGGAAGGGCAAGCCCCATTATGAACAGCATCAGAATGACAGTTTTCAATGATTTATCCATAAATCATTCCTCTTTTATCCCCTCTCGGGAGGGGTGAACGGGGTGGGTTTCTTCTAATCCAGTCCTCTATAGCCATTACCACCCCTTCAATATTTTTCTTCACATCTTCGTCCGTAAAACGCAAGAACCTCACGCCCAATCCTTCCAATTTTTTCTGCCTGAATTCATCTTTATCAATTTTATAATTATGAGTATCTCCGTCTATCTCTATAGCAAGCATAAGCTCATTACAAAAGAAATCGACAATATAATTGTCTATTGGTTTCTGCCGGTCAAAATCATAACCAAGCATATGTTTGCCTTTGAGATAATTCCATAATAAAACCTCTGAAAGAGTGCTGTTTTTCCTCAATTGCCTTGCCAGGTCTTTCAATTTTGGATCATAGGTGATGATGGCCTTACACTTCATGACCCACCCCTACACCCCTCCCAAGAGGGGACTTTTTTGACAGTCAAATTCTGTATGTGGTAAAGTTGATTTAGATTCACATGATATTTATAAGGAGACTTTATTATGCTAAAAACCCTTGAATTACCGAAGGTTGATTTTATAACAACACCGGAAGGCAAACCAAAATCTGTTGTCTTAAGCATTGATGACTGGAAAAGAATCAGCGAAACGCTGAAAATCATGTCAAGTAAAGAATTAATGCAGTCTCTCAAGCGTGCAAAACAACAGCTTCGCAGCAAATCAAAGTTGCTGACTCTTAAAGAGGAGGTGTAACTAAAATGTCTAAAGTAATAGAGGCAGTTTTTGAGAATGGCGTCCTTAAGCCGGTAAAAAAGCTCCGCCTTAAGGACAAGCAACAGGTAAAGATACAGATACTCAATGATGAAGACTGGCAAGAAAGATTCGACAGAGTGCTCAAGTCTATCCGCAGTAAAGCGGCCCGTTTTTCCCCTGAACAAATTGAGGCGGATATTGCTCGGGCAATAAAAGAAGTAATGGAAACAAAACGTGGTCATAGAAAATGTTCCCTTGATGGAATTATTGACATCGCGAAAGATTGTGCCGATACCGACCTTTCTGTTCATCATGATAAGTACCTGTATGGCAGTGTTCCGACTCCGGCCCGAAAAAAGATTATCAAACTTAAGGGAATTCTCAAAGTCGTTGATATTACTGAAAAAGACATCATTTCTTCTAAGAAGTCTCTTGACAAAATCCGTCATATACTTTAAAGATATAATCATGCAAACAACGGCAAAGATATACAAATTTATCGGCAAAGTTCTTCCAGACGGACATCTGTCAATTCCTGATGAAGTGTCTAAAGATGCCGGCAGGGAATTTGAGGTTACCCTCAGTCCGGTTGATGATATTAAAAATCTCATATTGTTATATCTGGAAGGACGGCTTGAAAAAAGCGGCAGATTTGAGGATATAACTCTTAATTCATCAGAGATAGAGCAGGCTATTAAAGATACATTTGGAACAACTGATGTTGATACTGTAATGGACATTATCAGAAGATAACTATCCATATGATAGCAATAGATACCGATGTACTTGCTGTCTATCATATCTTTCATAACAATCCACGGTATAATGCGACAAGGAATTTCTTTGCAAAAATTAGCGGCCAGCCAAGGGCTGTAACCATTTTCAATCTTCTTGAATTATGCGGACTGTTTGCATCAGCCAACAGAGTTAAAGAATCTAAAAATATCTTTGAGAGATATATCAAGGCTGAAAACATCACTATTTTGTTTCCTCTTTTTGCCTCTGAGCATAAACAAGCATTTTGGCTTACACTTGTTTCCGAATGCTTCTCAAGAATCCAGAAAGGCATGCGCCTTGGGGATGCGGTTATACTCTGGACATTAGAGACCAATGAAAATATAGATTCCTTTGTCACTTGGAACACAAAACATTTTTCCGATAAAACTCCCATCAAACTCCTATCTCCCCCTGACTTTCTGTAAGCTATCTTCTGTCATTCCACTTTCATAATCCCCTCTTGAGAGGGGTGCAGGGAGTAGGTTCATTCCCCTTTCTCTGCATCCTTCCCCCTTCATCCCTCATCCTTCATCCTTTTGTATAGGGATGAGTAATTCCCCCCTTGGAGGGGCAAAGGGGTGGGTTCCATCTTACTTGCTGAAAAATAGAACCGTCAGGCTGTCCCATTTATTATCTTTCACTCTATTATCTCTATTAGGTCTGACATTATTGATAATCCGTGTACTGCCTCCATAGTTTGTTCAGAAAGGTCATCATCTGAATAAGCAGCGCTTATATCTCCTGCTCCTTTTAACAAAGTAAGTCCGAGTTTCCCAAGTGTTGCACCTGTTACAAGGAGTAAAGCAACACTTACAATTGCATTCAATGATGCCTTACCTACTTTCCACATTTCTTTTTCAATATCTTTTGAAAGCTTGCCATATATCTTCGCTTGTTCTTTTAAAGCTTGTTCTTGCGCTTTTAAAACTTTATTTTCTTTTTCTGTCAAATGATGCTTGTTATATGTCGTCACTCCATTTTCAATCTTCTTAACCCTCTGGCCTGTGTAATCATAGAAGTATTCAGCTAATATCGGCCCGCTCTGGTCACTGTATCTGACTCTTACAATTTGATTTATTTATATTTTTTATTTAAAAATGCCTCTTAGAGTATAATCGTGAGAAAAGTGGACTCAAATCTTTTCTGCAAAATCAAATACAGGAATTTCGATAACAGTTTCCAATGGTTTATCCATCAATCAAGCACCGCCCTAACCCTCATGAGCCTTCGGCACACAAAGAGGGATGAAAATACCAAATATTCCTCCCTTTGGCAAAGGGAGGTTAGGAGGGATTTTTGTGATGAGGACATTCATAAAATCTCCCCTATCCCCTCTTTTCCAAAGAGGGGTATTT
>MHEF01000036.1:11682-16977 GCA_001805125.1 Nitrospirae bacterium RBG_13_39_12 | reverse complement strand
TTGTAAACGATTTAGATTTCAGAACGATCGTTCCGGAAACAGTAACTGTTGTTCTTAACTTAGCATCCTCATCATCCTCATCAGGTTTTTCCTGTCATCACTCTCTACCTTCTTCGGTGTTTCAAGAATAAAAAATATCCGACAGAAAATTGAGCATACTTAACCCGAAAAATGCGGTTAGATTTTAAAGCTGGTAGTCACATATGCCTACCATGAGTTGCATTTGTTGGGTTAATTAGAATAACGATAGACTTTATAAAATTATTTATCAGACCAAGTGACTTTGAAACGGGCTACCTCGGGAAGTTTTAGAAATTCCCACTCTCCTGTCACCCCACAATACAGTGAAGCCACTTCAATATGAAGCATTGCTATGCCGCAATCCAGTTGTTTGGGAATATTGAATGTATCTTTTGGATTATCGAGTGAGACAGTAATGTTGTCAGGCTCGACCTTAAAACGCCAGGGTTGACGATTAACCGCTGAGGGGGCTATCCTCGCTGCTTCGAGAGCTGTCTTAATCCACAAAGGCCACTTTACCTTGTCAATTCCTGTTACAAGTTCATCAAGGGATTTGCGCTTATGCGTCCATCCAAAACCTGTCATAATTTTCTCTTCCATTGACCATTCTTTCTTAACATACCCTATAGGCGTTACTGCAAAAACCTTTTCACCCTCTTTGATTTTTATAAGAGAGGCAGCTACATCTGGTCTGAAAAGAACCCCTACCCAACAAGTGCCGAGGTTAAGAGCTGTGGCCTCAAGAACAATGCCCTCTCCTAAATAGCCCACTTTTTCATAGATATGCGAATCTCTGATATTTCCTATAAAGGCAATTAAAGCAGGGGCGCCTTTGATTTTGCCGTAATTAGCAGTAATGCCTTTAAAGACCTTGTTGGCTGAGTGGGTAACCATGACAGCTCGTGCTTCTGTGAAAGGCCTGAATTGATTGCAAACTGTATTGAGTCTTTCAAGCAGGTTTTCAGGAACTGGCTCCGAGATAAATAAGCGCCTGGACCTCCGAATCGTTATAGTTTCATACCATCTGGAAAAAGGTATATCCATTTGAATCCCTAAGATAATCTTTTACGGCATTTATTATTGCTTTTAAAGGCATATAAGGGTTTTAAACAAATTATTAATGGTTTTATCAGTATCTGGCACCGCTTCTTAATTATATTAATCTTTGGGGTATAAAGTATTATTTTAAGGTTGAATTATATATGAAGGTTAACAAATAAACCAGTTGATAGTTAAAGAATGATAGTTAAAGAATTGATTCCATAAGGGATTTGTGTTAAGTAGCTTCTCATAAAAATGTGATATTCAAAAAATCATAATAGTAATATTATAGAGCATATCTGTATATTGTTGGGAGAAACAACAGGTTTAATTGAGTTTTTTAAAACTTGTGTTGTAAAATTTAGTAAGAAAGGGTTGGAAAGACGTAAAGGAAGAGCCTTAAGTGTTATAAATATGGTAATTATTTTTCAATATGATCCCATTTAGAATTTTCTGAGGATCAGAAAATTTAAGATTGCCCGCAAATTGTGTCTGACCTTGATATTTGAATTTATCAAGTTATATTGGTATGGATTACTGAAATGAAAGATAAAGTAAAAGAAGAGATTAAGAAAAAAGCAATTAATGGAAAGCTTCCATGTCCCCTTGCAAGAAAGATTGCAAAAGAACTCTCTATTTCTTATAGGGAGATAGGGAAAATAGCCGATGAACTTGATATAAAGATTACAAACTGTGAACTCGGGTGCTTCTGATGGGTGTGTTATTATTTGAATTCGCTTTAACCTTTTATTTCGCAGCAACCATTGTCAGTGTTATAGAGCTTTTCAAAGAAACAAAAATCACGTCAAGAATTATGATTTCATTGGCCGGCATTGGGTTTGCCATTCACACAGTAAGTATAGTCTATCGTTACATTTCAGCAGGTCACATCCCTATTACTAATGCACATGAGGCAACATCTTTTTTTTCCTGGTGCATAGTCTTTATCTTTTTCATTTTGGAGTTCAGATACAGGATACTCCTTATCTCCTCTTTCATCATGCCTGTTGTATTTATTCTGATGCTTTCATCTTCACTAATGCCCCGGGAGATAAAGCCTCTAACTCCCATGCTGCAGAGTTACTGGCTTGGTATACATACAGTCCTTGCATTTCTTGGTAACGCTGCTTTTGCACTGGCATTTGGAATAGGGTTCATGTACATCGTTCAGGAGCACTATGTTAAGTCAAAAAAACATCTGCGTGGATTATTCGATCGGTTACCCAGCTTGCAGACACTGGACGAAATAAATTACAGGCTGATAACTTTCGGATTCCCGCTTCTTACGCTCGCAATAATAACAGGTGCTTTATGGGCAGAAAGTGCTCTGGGACGTTACTGGAGTTGGGACCCAAGGGAGGTTTTGGCTCTTGTAACATGGTTTATATATGCCATTATTCTTCACGCCCGACTCACAGCAGGATGGAGGGGAAAGAAAGCCGCATTATTATCTATAATTGGGTTTCTAACTATTCTTATTGCCTTTTTTGGCATTAAATTGCTCGGGAAAGGTTATCACGTTTTCATATGAAGGTCTTAGTTGTAGGGCTCAATCATAAGATTGCTGATCTTGATGTAAGGGAAAAACTGGCATTTAATGGCCCGAAGCTTGAAGAGGGTCTTTTAAAATTTAAAGAATTACCTGAAGTATACGAGGCAATAATACTTTCTACATGTAACAGGGTAGAACTTTATGCGAATGTCAGAGATATCGGAAAAGCATCTGAGTCCATTAAAGCATTTCTATCAGAATTCCACAGTCTAAATAGAGGTGCCCTTGATAATTCGCTGTATATATATGATGATACCAAGGCGTTAAAACATATATTCAGAGTTGCGTCAAGCCTTGACTCAATGGTAATAGGTGAACCCCAGATTCTCGGGCAGATTAAAGATGCGTTTGAGTTTGCCCTCGAAAAAAAAACCACGGGAATTCTTTTAAACAAGCTAATAAAAAAGGCTATATCTGTTGCCAAGAGGGTCAGGACAGAGACAAAGATAGCTGAAAATGCTGTATCAATAAGCTTCGCAGCTGTTGAACTTGCCAAAAAGATATTTACTGATCTCTCAACAAGAGTGTTCATGCTTTTAGGTGCGGGTGAAATGGCTGAACTTGCTGCAAAGCACCTAATTAGCACAGGTGTTAAAGAGGTCCTGGTTTCTAACAGGACATATGAACGTGCCTGTGATCTTGCAAAGGAATTCAACGGACAACCTGTAAAATTTGATGAGTTTATCCAGGAAATAGTACGTTCTGATATCGTTATTTGTTCGACCGGTGCGCAGGATTATATATTGAAAAAAAACCAGATGCAAAGAGTAATGAAGGACAGGAAACAGAAACAGGTTTTCATTATTGATATATCTGTTCCGAGAAACATAGACCCTGAAATTAATGAGATAGACAACGTATATCTATATAATATTGACGACCTCCAGGGTGTAGTTAATGGGAATATATTTGAAAGACAGAAAGAAGCAGAGAAGGCTGAAAAGATAGTCGAAGAAGAAATTGAAACTTTTCTTAAATGGCAGTCCTCACTTGATTCTGTGCCAACAATTGTTGCCCTCAGGGAAAGGGCAGAGGAAATTAAAAAAGAAGAACTCGATAAGCTTTTAAATAAAATGCCTGAAATCGGAGAGAAGGAGAAAAAGGCTATAGAATACATGGCCACAGCAATTATAAACAAACTCATACATCCTCCCACAGTTGCACTGAAAGAAGATTCTGAAGACAGAGATATTATGATAGCTACCATAAAGCGACTCTATGGCATTGATGCAGAAGAGAATGAAGAAGAATAAGATATCCATTGGTACGCGGGGGAGCAAACTTGCGCTTTGGCAGGCAGAATGGGTTAAATCTCAACTTGAGAAAATTTGTCCTGATTTGGAAATAGAACTCAACAAGATTAAGACAACCGGAGATAAGGTGTTAGATGTGCCTCTGGCAAAGGTGGGTGGTAAGGGACTTTTTGTGAAGGAGATAGAGGAGGCTCTTTTAGAGAACAAGGTGGATATTGCCGTACACAGCATGAAGGATGTTCCAACAGAATTTCCTGACGGGCTTCATCTTGCGGTTATCTGTAAAAGGGAGGACCCGAGGGATGCATTTATAATAAGTCGGAAATCAGAAGGCAGAAAGCAGAAAATAAAAATTCGAAAATTTAATGAACTTCCTCATGGTGCAAAATTAGGCACAAGCAGTCTCAGACGCTCCTGTCAGTTGCTCAATATAAGACCAGATTTAAAAATTCTGCAGTTGAGGGGCAACCTGGACACCAGAATCAGGAAGCTTGACGAAGGTCAGTTTGAAGCCATTATACTTGCTGTTGCTGGTGTTAAAAGGCTTGGATTAGAGGGAAGGATAACAGAAATATTGCCTGTAGATATAAGTCTTCCTGCAATCGGTCAGGGTGCTATCGGTATCGAGTGCAGGGTTGATGACAAATTGGCCAATAGACTTATTGCTCCATTAAATCATCCGGAAACAGCTGTCTGTGTGGAAGCTGAAAGGGCTTTTTTGAAACGTTTGGAAGGTGGCTGCCAGGTGCCTATTGCAGCTCACTCAAGGATAATCAGTCAGAAGTCAGGAATAAAAAAACATAAATCATTGCTTGTTATGGACGGCCTGGTTGGGAGCATAAGCGGAGAAAGGATTATAAAAGGCCATATCGAGGGCAATCCTGAGCAGGCAGAAGCCCTTGGGATAGCACTCGCCGAAGATATTCTTTCAAGGGGGGCCGGAGAAATACTTGATGAAGTATACGGCAGGAGTGTTCCTGCTGTGAGCAGAAACGTTGCCTATTTAAAATAGTAAAATGCACAAGCCAGGCATCACAAATTACTTTCTTGAGAACCCAACCCGTCTAACACTTCCTTCCTCTTCTAAGCATCATAAAGCACACCAAAAGTGCAGGCTCCAATTGGTAATCTTAAGCGGAAACCACACACAGACGAAAGAGCATTCATGTTGACTAAACATCCACATGGATGTATAATAAGCCAATGAAATTTATAATCAATTACTGGAGGAATCCATCAGGAAAAGCACCGGTGAATGAAATAATGACGGCAAGTCAGAGAATAAAACAATTAACGGAGGACAGAAAATGAAAAGTGACCTTGATAAGCATATTGAACGGCATATAAAGGACAAGGAGTTCAGAATTTACTTTGATAGGGCTGAAGCTAAGAGAAATATCGCACAGGAAATAGCTCTCTTACGCAAGG
>MHEF01000036.1:9969-11271 GCA_001805125.1 Nitrospirae bacterium RBG_13_39_12 | reverse complement strand
TTAATGTGGGAAAATGTAAACCCTTGGCATTAAACGTTTTTGTCCTAACAAATTACTCCAACGGACGGCGTAAACGCCGCCGCTGAGCTCAGGCGTTAAATGCAAAAGAGAAATATAATAACGACACAAGACTACTTCGCTGAATTGTACGTCGCTGGGCTGCTGGCCAATGCCGGGTGGAATGTGTATTTCCCCCACCGTGACAAGGGCATGGATTTTATTATTTCAAAAACGGGGACTGAAGGAAAAGAAATTATCAGACCGGTACAAGTAAAAGGCAAATATCCATCATCAGACAAAGGTGATAAAACTACTTATGGTTACGTTGGTAAACTCAATCAGATTCATCCTGACATGGTTCTTGCAATCCCATTCTTTGCTGCAAATCAACCCGGCCCTGCTTTGTTCGTTGCATATATGCCTTTCTCAAGAATAAAGATTCATTCCAGAGGCTACAGATGTGAACCCGCAGCGTTCAAGAATGGAAAACCAATTCCTCGGCGTGACTACAAGCAATTCTTCGACCACTCAGGGCTGGCATTAATTGAGAATCCTAATTGGAATACCTACTGAGTTATTGAATGAAAATATCGGCATTTAACAAATTGCTCGACCCGACACGGAATAAACGTGTCGGGTTTTTGCAAAAGCTGCTGCCCCGTGCGGGTCAGCATAGTCGTTAAGTTGAAATAAAAGGCATGATGGAAATTAAGTATGATATTCCAAATCTCTCAGATTTAAGTCAACTGAGTCATGTGTTTATGTACAATCGTTTTTTTAGAGGCATGGGTCCTTCCGACTATGAAGCTTATGCGTTGTTTATGAATTATGTTCGTTTGGTTGATATTGTACTCCTAGAATATGAAAGCGGTCGGAAAAAACTGAAGGATTTTTTGGCCGTGAAAAATGATTCTTTATCGACACATTTAGTGGTTATAGCTGCAGGGCATTTTGAAATGTGCGTCAGCACTCTTAAACGGGTGAGCACTTACTTAAAGAGAATTAGAGGACATCCGAAAGTAGCGCAGGCTCTTAAGAATTTTTTGCCCAGAAACTTATCGGTTCTTGATTCTAGAAGTGAAAAACTGATAACTGATATGAGACATGCCATAGAACATTTAGAGAACAGAATTCAAAAGGGTGAAATAACAGCAGGTCAATCACTTTGTTTGGTTCCTACTGCTGACGCGTTAGAACTTGGAAGACATAAAATGCTTTTTAGTGACCTATCAAGATGGTTAAAAGAGGTTTATGACTGTTCTAAGGTTATCGCTCAATACAGGGAAACTTAACAACTAGCTC
>MHEF01000036.1:9007-9960 GCA_001805125.1 Nitrospirae bacterium RBG_13_39_12 | reverse complement strand
CCGGGATTAAACTTGTTTTGGTTTTGCATAGGACTTGCCCGCGCCACTGATTTATTTCGTCATAAGTAGTTCTTCAGTAAATTCTAATAGTTTCACATAATTGAAATTCGTTTAGTTGCAGGTGCAGCCTTCAATTCAGCTACAGAGTTGCTGCAGGAGAGGGGACTTTTTTAAATGGCTAATTAGTACACGAATGTAGCCAGGGGTTTTTTAAATGCACCCTTTCAAATTTTTATCAATCTTCTACCGCTATTATTTCAACATCCTCAGAATAAAAATCTAATGGGTATTCTATTTCAAGCCATCTTTTAATATCTACAAGACAATCAGGATTATTATCTGGAACTTGTTTACCTGCAAGTTCAATTATTTTATTGTATCTTTTAGAGCCTAATTCTTTTTTAAGTTCCTCTAATCTTTTTCCCCTTTCTTCAAGCATCCTTTTAAAAAATTTATCTCTGTCTTTATAACTCTTGATACAGTCATGCAAAAATTTGAGTTCTTCCCAATCATTTATAGCGCCCACTTCTTTTATTATTGCTTTTTTCAAAAGTTCAACTGTGCTCATTTTCCCCTCCTTTTTTAAAGTAATATATAAATTATAGCTGAAAAATACCAGAAATAAACAAGCAAGGAAATTCGGGGTCAAACCTTCATTCTTCATTTATCAACTCATGGGAAAGTGTCAAGGAGTCGAAAAGAGTGTCTATCCATTTCATTCGAAAATCTTCATTTTCTGAATGATCATTTCAGTGCGGACTAGCAGGTGTAACCTTAAATTTAGCTAAAGAGGTTTTGCAGGAGCTACGATTTTCTTTCTATTCACCTGCTTTTCTTTCTCTCTAATAACTTTTTCAGCTATATTGCTAGCGTCTTGTAAATCTAAGTCTAAATAGAATTGCTTCTCAAGCAAGCATTTGAGTTCGGGAGGGAAATCCAAATTATCTGCAGAA
>MHEF01000036.1:6813-8973 GCA_001805125.1 Nitrospirae bacterium RBG_13_39_12 | reverse complement strand
ATCTTTTAGTGCCTATGGCTTGTCTGAGTTCTTTTAGTTGTTGCTCTCTTTCCTCCTCAAGCCTTACAGAAAGTTTATCCCATCTTTTAAAATGTTTTATATGGTCGTGGATGTCTTTAAGCTTTTCCCAATCATCCATGACCCTGACTTCTTTTATTATGGCTTCTTTTAAACTTTTAACTATGTTCATCTTTCCCTCCTTTTATATATTTATATTATATAGAAGTGATATATAAATATTTAGCTGAAAATTACTAGAAATAAACAGGCAAAACTTCAACCTCATAGGTGAAGGTGTTAATCTGAAATTATCAATTTGCTGTTCTGGCTTGTTTGTTACACAAAAATTATATAAATTATCTAGCAAAATCTAAGTGGCTGGTTTCTTATCTAAAGTATTCATCCATTCAATAATTTCATTCTTCACTGCTTTTGCATTATAACCATGCCATTTTTTTCTTTCCTTTGGATAATCAATCAAAACTTTCTTGAATCTTTTGAAAGCACCCTTTCCATTAAGGACACCTGAAAGTTTTTCCCTGAGAACAGATTCTTCTAATGTGTCTATAAAATCAGCCATTGTCTTATACGCCCTTGAAGGTTTCCTTTCCGGTATACGAATATAACGGCCATTTTCATTAAGAAGTATCTCCAGTGCCATTTCCAGTTCATCTTCCATCCAGTCAGGGATCTCAGGTTCTTCATCATATTCTATATATTCAATGTCATCTCCAATCTCATCAGAATCGCTATCGTATAATCTCGATTTGATCTCTCCTAGAATTTCATCTGACAAGGCCATAACCTCGCCTGTTTCAATGTCGAGGAAGTAGTCAAAGGTATCCCTTGAAACATCTTCCATCGCTTTCTGGATTTCGTCAAAATTTACTTTATACCTGTTCAAAGGTTACCTCTTGATCAGTCTTTTATATTTAATTGTCCTCTCACAAACCTTTCTCCAGTCACAGTCATTACAATATTCTTTTGCCCATTCGACAAATATTGCCGGAACTTTCTCCCATATACCCATCCAATTAATTCTATCACCGATTTTCACTCCCAGCAGTTTAACTGCCCTCCTGTCCATTTCTCTTATTCCGGCCTCAGCATTCAGACTATAAAAGCACTTCTCTTCTTTAAGATAAGGACATTTTTTGCAAACTTCATCTGCCCCTTTGCATACTTCTATTCCCTTCCCATCCTCAGATTCTCTCAGGATTTCCCTGAGGTTTTCCACAAACTCAGGACTGTAACCTTCCCCACTAAAGAAATGAAGGCAGATGAGATGATGGCCTCTCAGTTTTAGTAATGGTGTAATATGTTTATTCAACTTAATAGTTGCAAAATCTTTCTTCAATATGCCTGCTTTTTTATGTAATATTTAAAGCTTAATCAGGGGATCTTTTATCCCTGCTTCTTTAAAACCTTTTGCCCTGAAGACACAGCTATCACATAACCCACATGGAACATAAATGGTCCTATAGCTCTGAAGCGTAGAGGCCTTAGCTGACTTCTGACTTCTGACTTCTGACTTCCGGTTTTTTGCAGGTTGCGGGTCATAGCAACTCCAGGTTAACGAATAATCAAATCCAAGCTCGATGCCTTTTCGAATAATTTCCGATTTTTTCATCGAGATAAGAGGTGCCCTTATTATAAACCTTAATCCACCTTCTATCGATGCTTTTGTAGCAAGGTTTGCCATTTCTTCAAATGCCCTGAGATACTCTGGCCTGCAGTCAGGGTACCCGCTATAGTCTATAGCATTCGCTCCCACAAAAATATTACCTGAATTGAGAACCTCTGCCCGTGCAATAGCAAATGATAAAAATATTGTATTGCGCGCAGGAACATAAGTAATTGGAATGATTTCGGATTTCGGATTTCGGATTTCGGAACGTATAGTCTTTGGTACTTCAATATCCGATGTCAGGGCTGACCCTCCTATACCTCTGAGATCAAATCTTATTATGAGATGCTCCTTAACCCCGATGTTTGATGCAACTAATCCGGCAGACTCGAGTTCTCTTTTATGACGCTGGTTATAATCAAATGTCAGAGCATATAACTCATAACCTTCATCTTTTGCAACTGCAAGTGCAGTTGAAGAATCAATTCCGCCACTGAGGAGAATAACAGCCTTTTTACCCTTAATCATTAATT
>MHEF01000036.1:3109-6468 GCA_001805125.1 Nitrospirae bacterium RBG_13_39_12 | reverse complement strand
TCTTCGTATGAGGTCATTCGTAACCCCAACGTACAAAGTTGGTCTCGCATTGGCCATAATATAGACAGCAAAGATATTATCCGTCTTCCATGCATTATATCAGAAAGATTCCGGACTGATCCCCGACAAAGCGGGGACAAGAGCCGAAATGACATCCACACAAAAGCCGGAAGACCCTTAATAAATATCATCTGTAGTCCCCTCTTTGCCATCCGGCCCCGCACTTAAGACAACAAAGGCGTATCCGTTCTGCTTATAAATATAGGGCCTTCCCCATGTGTCTGACTCTTTTGATATTACATCAAGTTTTTCAGGATACGAGCCGTATTTAAATTTATAAGTCTCTATTTCAAACCTGATGTCAGAAATGGTTTTTGACGCGTTAAACTTATTGAATATATGATCTGTACCTAAAAAAAACGGGAAAATAGAAACCAGGAATGAAATTACAAGAGCCATTACAGGGAGATAACGATAGGATAAAACTGGTTTCTTGAGCTCTGTTGGAGCAATCTCAACAGCAGGGACAATCTCTTTCGCTTCAATAAGTCCTTTTTCCATGAGGGACATGAGAACCTTCGATACAGCAAAATCATCTTTTGCAGTCACATCAATTATGGTACTTACATCATTTTCCCCATCAACAGACGAAAGTATCTCTTTTTCATCTTCTGTCAGTTCAGGCATCTCTGCAGCCTTTTTTATAAATATAGTGTCTAGTGTAAACTTGCCCTCTATGAGTGACCACTCATCAACTATCCTCAAACCATCCATTAGCAAGTGTTGTGTGTCAAGTGAAATCGGAAGGTCCTTGTCAGCAGGAACCGCTTGTGGTGAAAACTCATACGTACCCTGCTTCCAGCTGAATATTTGAACCACTGTTTCTTTAATCTGTCCTATCAGGACTTCTTTTAGCTGCTCTTTATCTATAATCTCCTTTCTCACAAGGATATTTCCAAGTTTCACATTCGAGGCTCGCTGTTCTTCAAGTACAGCCTGAAGGTCCTTTTCCTCCAGAAGACCTTTTTTTACAAGCACTTTGCCAAGCCGGTTAGCTTCTATCCTTCTCCTTGATTCCGCACCTGCGATATTCCCTTCAATAAACTGAAGTCTCACCCTGTCCATCCTCCCATCAAGAGTGAGTACACCTGTCTTCCGTTGGAAATAAATTAACTGAAGTATATCAGCAAGACCAAAATCCCTTAATGAACCTTCTAAAGCCAACCCTTAGCAAGCCTCCGTTTTGTCAAGATGTAGGATATAAAATATATTCCAAACATAATTACCAAAGACCACCAACTAAGCCACCTGTGCGAAAAATAAGAAGTCTCCGGAACGAATATGTAATTTGTTATAGGGATAAACAGAAAAAATAAAAACGCCCACAAAAAAAACATCCCATATAAAATATTTCCTGCAAATATTTGACCTGAGCCAGGCATTATAAAAGTGATAATTTTTATTATATCTCTCCTCTTCTTCTCATGTTCATAAATAGTTTGGACTCTAGCAATCCTCTCCTTTGCATCGAGTTCATCAAGCTTGACTAAAGATCTATAGCACTGTAAGCACATACGTCCCCACAGAATGCGCTTCTCACACTTGTGACAAAGAATTGTACCGCATCTTTTACATCTGTAAGCCTTGGTTTTAAACAGCATGTTAAATACATAGAAAACAATCCCTATTAAAAACGCTACAATCGGCATCAAGGCTTGTGGAAATATTGACAAGTCCAAAGCAGAGACACTTGTTGTTTTATTCCTCGCATATTCCCAGAAGTCAGGCCCTGACAAAACCTTATCAATAACAAATCTGTTCGGATTGTTGCCAAATATTGTCCTGAACTTCGACACTGCATCACTATCAAGTCTTTGGGCAGCTAAATAATACTCATCCCCTTTTTCATAATTAAGAGCACCCCTGAATAATTCGCTTAGGTTATAATAAGCTATAGGAAGAGGCTGGATCTGAATTGATTTTTTATATAATTCTTCTGCCTTTTCTATATCATTAATCCCAAAATAGCAATTTGCAAGATTATTGTATAACTCTGCAGAAGGGCTTCTTGCAATGAGCTGATTGTAAATATTTATTGCCTCGCTATAACCACCTTCACGTTTCATAGCAAGTGCATATGTGAATAGTGCAACAGGATTATTCCTGCCCCTTAATATAGAAAGGGCATATTTATTGCCCTTTGACTCATTAACTTGTACGATAGCCTTTAGCTCACCCGAAGCAGGTGCACTGAAAAACATGGAAGCGGTATTTAATATCCACGGAGAAACAAGAAGAACCAGAAGATATATATAAACAACTGCTTTGTCTAATCTCTTCATATATAGACCAATTATAATGAGAATACTTCCTATAAAAAAAAGAGGCCCTATTATGGAAGACAAAAGTACCAGAAGGCAAAGTACCCTGCTTTTTTCTTCTTTTATGTCATGAGAAAGCAACGGCAAATCAACTGGGAGACGCAATAAAATAATAGCTACAATAGATATAATAAAAGATAGCAATGCACTTATAAGTAATGAGCCAGCCATTGTAAATGACCACCAGAAATTCCTTTTATAGGCTGTTATACCTTTTACAAGATAATCAATAGCTTTGAATGTTCCATTAGGTGAGAAACCAACTCTGGCTTTAGACAATTCAAAATAAGCAGATGGCAAATCTGGAGAATATTTTAATGCTTCCATAAGTATACTTATCTCTTTGGCTTTATTTTCTTCTGACTGCCTAATCAGCAAATAAGTGTACGGTTCTGAATTTCTAATACCCTTGTTTAGCTGTTCTTCATATAAATCTTCTCCTGAAGATATAGCGGGAATAAGCAGCAGGCACAAAATAATTTTTAAAACAATCCTTTTCATTCTCGCTGTCCAATCTTCCTTTCAGTGCCTTTTATGAGTCTCTGGATATTATCTTTGTGCCGGATAAAGATAAGGATAGTTATAAGTATGGCAGCAACCAATTTCCCTTTATCATCAAACAGCATGTTAATTGGCAGGAGACCAAACGATATTAGTGCACCCATGGATGAGTATCTTGTAAACATAACAACCATAACCCATATTATAAATGTTAAAAGGGCTGTTTGGGGAGAATAAATGCTAAGAACCCCAAGACTGGTAGCAACGCCCTTACCGCCCTTGAACCTCAAGAATATGGAAAAATTATGCCCCATTATCGCCGAAAAGCCAATTATACCTTCATAGACCGAATATTGTTCTACCCCAAAATATCTTCCTATCGCGATTGCCGCAGTTCCTTTAAGTACATCGCCGAGAAGGGTTAATACAGCTGGCCATCTCCCAAGCGACCTCAAGACATTCGTAGCACCTATATTT
>MHEF01000036.1:2179-3099 GCA_001805125.1 Nitrospirae bacterium RBG_13_39_12 | reverse complement strand
CTTTCTTGAGGTTAATACCCTTAGCCTTTGCCAGTATTATACCAAAAGGGATTGACCCAAGAATAAAGGATGCAAACAAGAGCAAAATATATCTAAACATATCATAATCTATTTAAGATTTCTGGATTAAAAGCATCTGTTATCCGATACCGAGAAGCAGATGCTCCGGAGTAAATTATCTTTTCATCTACCAATGTACCTCTATTTGAAGATTCTTTAGACACTTTAGTAAATATAATTATTTAGAAAAATCTTTAATAAACCAAACTCGGTATAAGCTGTAATGACAAATTAAATATTTTCAAACAACATCTACATAGCACCGTTATAAATATTTTCACATCTTTCTCCAGAAAGAAACTGTATACTGAACTCCTGAAAAAACAGATAACACAAGAGATATCCATATAAGGATAATCCCGATATCAAAAAGATCTATATTAAAAAAACTTCTCATAAGTATAAGGCAAAGGATTGCGACTATTTGAGTGGTTGTTTTTATCTTCCCTCCGATTTCAGCCGAAATTACTATATTTTTTGAAAGGGCAACCGCTCTAAGACCTGTCACAAGAAATTCTCTGACAATAATAATAATCGCTATCCATGCAGGCAACCTTTCCATATCAACGAGCACAATCAATGCGGATATTACCAAGAACTTGTCAGCAATTGGATCAAGTATAATCCCGAATTTTGTTATCTCACCTGAACGCCTTGCAAGATATCCATCCAGGAAATCCGTTAATGAAGCAATACCGAATACAATAGCGCCGAATACCGGATGCTGGTAGACCATAAATATAAAAACAGGAATAAGGACAATTCTGCTTAAAGTGAGGACTGTTGGTAGATTAAGTCTTAGAGTACCCATCTAATATTTCCTGCCAGATACCCTTTGCTTTAAGAATGAAATCGCAAAT
>MHEF01000036.1:0-2089 GCA_001805125.1 Nitrospirae bacterium RBG_13_39_12 | reverse complement strand
AATACCTGACCGCATAAGCATTTTTATCCCGTGACCGTCACGCACATGAAAGGTTTTAAATTCATTGCCTTCGTTGTCAAGAATTATACTACCGTCCGTAAGCACACCATCCACATCAAGGATGAGGAGTTTAATATTCTTTGCGATTTTAGACAGTTCTTTTTCAGAGATATTTTTCAAATCTTACCTTCAATATTTATACTTTTCAATCTAAACACGTATTTAACAGTTTACTATCTGATTCTCATTTTATCAAATGTTTATAACATCTCAATAAAATTTAGAAGCCACAAAATAAATAATGATATACTAAGACAGTTATAAGTAAAGCTACATTGATGTCATTCCCGCTTGTCGGGTCGCCTCAGCGACTCGCCGAGGAGAGAATCTTTCTGAAAAAACCAGAAGGATTGCGGATCCCGAATGCTTTCGGGACAATGACAAAAAATGATAAGGATGTTGCCTTACTAATGACCGTCTTAGTAATTACCTAAAATAAACAAGGAGACAAATATGGAAAGGGTAATCGATCTAAAAAAATATGCTGTTCCCTTAGAAAAACTTCGCTGGATCTGTCCTCATGAAATATTCCAATTTGAATGTACTACTGACATAGAGCCTCTAAAAGAATTTATTGGACAGGAGAGAGCGCTTGATTCCATAAATTTTGGTTTGGCGGTGGAGAGAACAGGCTACAATCTTTTTCTTACCGGCCTTACCGGAACAGGCAAGTCATCAACCATTAAGGCTTATATTGAAAATTTCATTAAAGAAAGAGAAACAGCGGGAATCAAGCATCACCCTAATGACTGGTGTTACGTGTATAACTTCGCTGAGCCCGATCGTCCAATAATTCTGAAACTTCCACGTGGTCTTGGAAAAACATTCAGCAATCACATGGAAGAACTGCTCAAAACCTTGAAAGAGGAAATACCAAAAACCTTTGGGAGTGAAGAATACAGCAAGCGTAAACAGGATGTTATTCAAGAACACCAAAAAAAGTATCAGGAAACCATGGATGCCATGGAGAAAGAGGCTAAGGAAAAAAACCTTATGGTTCAGACCTCCCCTATGGGTGCTGCTGTAGTACCGCTGGTTGAAGGAAAACCAATGTCAAGGGAAGAATTCTTTTCTCTTAAAGAGGAAGAGCGGCAGGCAATTGAGAGTAAGCGTATTGAAATGATGAGAAAGGTTGAAGAGACAAATTCCCGTCTTCATGAACTGGATAAAGAGGCAGGAGAAAAAATGAGAGAGATTGACCTTAAGGCTGGGGAGTTTGCAATTTTAAGACCTTTTGACGATCTAATGAAGACCTATGTTGAATATCCTGAGGTCATCAACTTTCTTAAGGAAGTAAAAAAATATACCCTTATCAAATTAGATTTATTTATACAACCTCCGTCATTTCCTCAGGTTCCTGGTTTACCATCTTCTCAATTGGATACATTTATGGCATATAGGGTCAATGTTTTTGTGGATAACAGCCCCATAAGCGGCCCTCCTATTGTTTTCGAACCTAATCCCCACTGGTTTAACATGTTTGGCAAGATTGAAAGAAGGGCATTAATGGGTACTTATATGAGTGACCATACCATGATTAAACCAGGGGCTGTCCAGTTAGCAAATGGTGGCTACTTGATTCTTAATATACGTGATGTTTTGCTAAACCAAGGTGTGTGGGAAGGTCTTAAACGAGTTATTAAGACCAAGGAGGTTCGTGTGGAAGACCCGGGCGAACAATTCGGATTTTTTACACCTCAGGGCATGAGACCTCAGCCTATGCCAGTAGAGTTCAAGATAGTGGTTATGGGTGACGATTCTATATATCAGCTCCTTTCCACTTATGATGAAGACTTCTGGGAGATGTTTAAGGTAAAAGTAGACTTTGACTATCAAATGAACCGCTCTGATGAAAACATAAAGTCTTATGCCTGTTTTATTCGAACCTGCTGCGATAATGAAAAGCTCCTGCCTTTTGACCGCACAGGAGTGGCCAAGGTTATTGAATACGCAGTCAGGACCGCTGGTGACCAGAAGAAATTGTCTGCGAGATTCGGCCCTTTAAGAGATTTGCTTATCGAGTCTGACT
>MHEF01000035.1:3266-5729 GCA_001805125.1 Nitrospirae bacterium RBG_13_39_12 | reverse complement strand
ATCAATAGTAGGGGTCCCTTCCTACCACGAAATGATTGCAGGGGATTAAGTCTTAATGGCATAACCCGTCTCCTTGACATGGCATTTTAATACGATGAATATTTAGATGAAATTAGTTTTAGAATACTTCCTTCAGATATTTTTCCTTATCAATTGAGAGATATTCGGATATATCCGGGAGTTCTAATGCCTTTTTTGCAAACTCAAACACATTGTTATATTCAAATCTCAATCCCATTTTTTCATAATATCTTTCCAGGATCCTTTTTGGTCGATATTCCTTGAAATCACACTGTATTGAAATAATCGGGATACCTATTTTTTCTATTGTATAAAGAATATCGCAACCGTTGAATTTTACAATGGGTCTAAATATTGTATATCCTTCCTTCATTTTAAGAAGGGGATAAAAACGCTGAGCAGTTTCTCTGTATCTTTTACTATTGCCTATATTTCTATTCTTATCAAGATGGGAAAATATATTGGATAGAATATGTTCTAATGAATATCCTACAATATCCCAGAGGGTGTAATTAACAATTAACACAAGATTTTCTACATTATCGATCTCTTGCATCACAAAATTCTTAAGAAGTTTCCTCCGAATCATTTGACAGGCATGACATGGATTATCAGTGTTTCTGATCATATCATCCGTCTCTATAAAATCGTGCCATATTATATCGACATCCCTGGCACTCCAATAAGTACCTATCCTTTCCTTTTCAGTCTCTGGATACCTATGAATCGGGAAAGCCCCTGCATGCGTCTCGAAATCAAAGCCAAAATCCTTTTTAGCCCTTTGTATAAAATCCAATGCGAGTGAAGAATCTCTACCACCTGAAAATCCAAATAATATCTTCTTGTCATTTAAAGACTCCAAAATGGATTTATGATCATCTTTCCATTTCGAATATTCTATTTCCTTCATCATATATATACCCCGTATCAATTAGGATTCTTTATGGTTATTACATCCGAATCACTTAATCGCGTTAAGGCTTTCCCATTCACTTGTACACCCAGGCCTATCCCTTCCAAAGGGCCTGCTTTACCGCCAATACCAAACGATACATCTTCAATCGTTATATTTTCTTTCAATAGAAACGCATCATAGGATCCGTCGTAGTAAACCGCGTCGCGAAATAAAAGACACAAGGCCCGACCAGCTGCAGATAGGATACCGGATTCACCCAGCTGACATCCTATCTGGAAGGAGATATTATTTGCCCTTAACATATCAATAATATTAAGGGACTTTCGAAAACCACCACACTTTGACAATCTGATATTTATCATCCCGTAATATCCTTCCTTAATAATCTTTCTCACGTCGGTCATTGTGCAGGCCAATTCATCAGCCATCATTATTACGCCACATTTATGCATCTCCCTGGCAAAGTCCGGGATATCAGGGTCATCCGGCAACATGGGCTGTTCAACGACTTTTACCTTAAATTTTTTTATTAGTGGTATATGCGAAAAGGCGAGTTCACGGTTCCATGCTCCATTAACATCTATTCTTAGATCACAGTCTTCACCAAAAAATCTCCTGGCCGTTTCAAACATTTCCGCATTTTCTTTAAGGTCTTTGCCCATTTTCAGTCTAAACTTGTTAATGTTCAACCTTTTGATCACTCCACAAACATCGTTTATTCTTCTATTTGAGCTTAAGGGAATCGTCGCGCCATAATAGATTGTATCAGTCAAAAATTCAGTAGGGAAATATTCCATAATTGATCTTTTCTCCGCCTTAGCCAACGCGTCTAATAGAGATATTTCAAGGGCACAAATAGCAGAATTTTTCTCTTTTGTATCGGAAAGGCCATCAATAAAATTCCAAATTTGATCAATATCATTTAATTCCCATGGGAAAGAAGATTTCATTATAAGAGCCTTTATACTACTAGCCGCGCTTTCCTGCGTCTCGCCTGTAACATAGGATCTGGGAGCGCCCTCTCCATATCCTATTATTTCTCTTTGATCAGCTATGATTTCAACAATAACGTTTTTAACAGAGTTTCTTTTTCTCAGGGAGTGTGAAAATTCATCTGAAAAAGGAAGTAATAATTTATAAACATTGATCTCATTAATTTTCACTATAAGTCTCCTTTGAAAAAGGATTAAAGTTATTCCATTTAAATTAATCTATATCCTTTTTAAATCCAATTGGTTTAAAAAGCTTTACTTTCTTTATTCTTTATATAATTATACGTAAGCAAGAAATTTGCTTATTGTTTGATATCTAACATATTCTGCTTCATATGATCAAGTATTAGGATCTAAAAATATGCCACGTTTACTGCTGATTAATCCATCCGTTAATATGAAAGCGCTAGGTAATATCTGGGCAACTGCTTGGCCTCCACTAAACCTGCCGTATCTAGCTGCTGTGACTCCAAATCATTATCATATAGAAGTCCTTGATGAAAACGTGGAGCCTTTTAAATACAGGGAAGCTGA
>MHEF01000035.1:0-3260 GCA_001805125.1 Nitrospirae bacterium RBG_13_39_12 | reverse complement strand
GGGCATTACGGCTTTAACATCTTCAGTTTATCATGCTTATCAGATTGCTAAAATTTATCGTGAAAAAGGCATACCTACCATTATGGGTGGCATCCATGTATCTATGATGCCGGAAGAAGCCCAGCATTATTGTGATGCAGTTGTCATTGGAGAGGCGGAAAATATTTGGCCCAAAGTCCTCGAGGATTTTGAAACAGGCAAGTTGCAAAAGCAATACACAGGGACATGGGCAGACATGGAAACTTTGCCTATACCGCGACGTGACATTCTTAGAAATCCCTATTACCGATGGGGAAGCATTCAGACCTCCCGCGGATGCCCGATGAATTGCTCATTCTGTTCTGTTACCGCCTTTAATGGCCGAAGATTTCGCAGGCGTAATCTTGATTCTGTCATTGAGGAACTCGAACAGATACCACAGCAATATGTTATGCTGACTGACGATAATCTAATAGGCTTTGGGAAGAAAGACCTGGAATGGACCTATTCATTTTTTCACCGAATACTGGAAAAAAATATTAAAAAATCCTTTTTTGCACAGACATCGATCCTTTTTGCCGAGGAACAAGAGCTGATTCGGCTTGCAGCAAGAGCCGGCATAAAGATCGTCTTCATAGGAATAGAATCTATTAATCCAAAAACTCTTAAAGCTTTCCAAAAGGATATAAACCTGAAACCTCTTGACCAAGGTCGAACTAAAGAACTAATAACAAAGGTCCACAAAGAGGGTATTGCCATTATAGGTGGCTTTGTACTGGGTGGCGATGAGGATGATCGTTCGATATTTCATTCTACCCTGGAATTTATAAAGTCTTCACATATAGATGCCATCCAAGTAACAAAACCTACTCCTTTACCTGGAACACAACTTTGGGAGTCAATGCATAAGGAAGGCAGAATCTTAAATCAAAAATTCCCTCAGGCATGGGAAGAATATCGCCTCTCGAGGCTGGTTTTCAAACCAGCACAGATGTCTGTAGTAGAGGTATATGAGGGGTTTGCCTATTTACGAAAAAAATATTACAGCTTATGGGAAATGGCAAAAAGAATATTATATATTCTCATCACCACGAAAAACCTAACTTCCACCTTCATTGCTTATAAAATCAATCTCTCCTATCGAAAGGCCTTCAAAAATTCCAAACATTATCGGCTTTACAATAAATCCGGTTTAAATAAAAAATTTAGACGACATAATTGACTATCCGGCTTTTATTGATTTTTTACTTTCTTCAAATTCTTTTGAAGGGTTTATGGGGAGGGATAAAATAAATGTCGCTCCTTCGTTAATCTTGCTTTCTACTTCTATGTTCCCGCCATGATCCAGCATGTTTTGATGCGCAATGAAGAGGCCAAGCCCTGTGCCTTTGTGCAAATTGCTTTTATGCTTTGTTGTGAAATAAGGTTCAAATATTTTATCAATATTTGAAGGCGGAATCCCTTCCCCGTTGTCTTTGATATGTATCTGGATGTTTTCATTTTTTCCTTTTTTATGATTGTGTTTAGTCAAAATTTCGATCCTTCCCTGTTCAGGTGTAAAATCAACTGCGTTAGTAAGGAGGTTCAGGATAACCTGTTTCATTTTTTCAGAATCCAGCCATACTTTTTCTATGCTAGGATCGAATTCACAATTTACTTTTATGTTTTTAGCTTTGCTTTGAGGCGAAATAAGGAGGACCATTTTCCCTATCAACTCATGTATATCATATAACTCAAATCTGGGTTCTTTCGTATGGACCAGATCCATAATTTCTGAAAGCAGATTATTGACCCTGTTTGTCTCTTCAACCACTATCTTATGAAATTTCCCCCTGTATTCTTCATCGTTATACTTATATGGAAGCATCTGAATAAACGTGCCTATGGCCGTCATGGGATTTTTAATCTCATGGGCCAGTCTCGCAGCCACATTTCCCAGAAATGACAGCTTTTCAACCCTGCCTAAAAGGGTGTAAGAGTTTCTAAGTTCAATCATCTGTTCCTGGAGTTGTTTGTATAATCTCGCGTTCTCAATGGCTATTGCGATCTGGGATGAAAAGATTTCAAGCATATTTCTGGTTTCTATTGGAACACCTAGGTCATCAACCGCGTCAGTGGCAATTACCCCAATAACCCTGGATCTGGTGATTAAAGGAACCACGTAAACAGAGGTGGGTTTCCCATAGATCAACATAATATTGTCCTTTCTGAGACTGGAGTCCCGTACCTTAGGGACATACTCCGACCTGCCTGTATTCGTTACCCTTACCAGGATGTTATTTACTCGATGCAGGGGCACTTTATATTTTAGGATCTCATTGGGGACATTGCCGTTAAAACCTGTGGCGTAAAGATATTCCAGACATTCTTCCTTTTCATTCACTACCATGATTATTGCGCGACTTATACTGCATACATTGGACAACGTGTTCATAATGACGGTCAAAAGTTTCCCCAGATCCAGTACAGAGAGGATAGCCTTTCCTGTCTCCTGCATGGCTTGGAGTTGCTTTATTTTCAGATTTAACTCTACATTCAGACGATTTACCTCTTCGTATTTCTGCTCAATTATCTTCTTATCCTTCTCCATCTCCCTTATTGTTTCAGTAAGTACTGATTTTGAGGTAAAAAAGCGCGAATAGATCTCATGGAATCTATTCCGGGCAGTCCATTGTAAATGGTATTCGCAATATGGGGCGCCCTCAAAATAACAACATCTTTCTTCGAGATTCAGGGGTCTTCCACCCCAAATATGTGGCATATTGGCATAGATCCCTTGATTATACAGGCATATATCTTTAGTAACATACATCCCAGGATCCCATTGAAGTTTGACAACTGCTTGATTCCTATGAATTTTAACAAGCTCCACTTTTTTACTTCTGTTCAGTTGATCATTTACTTTCTGAACATGTTTAAGTGCTTGATTAATTGACCAAAATGCCTTTACAATTATGCGCTGCGTATAACCCATTGAGATATTCTCCGTTGCATATCTGCCAATATCATATGCAACCATTTCATTATGAAAAATCAACCTCGCTCTTTTATATAACTCTGAGATCACATCACATGATATCCAGTTATTGGGATCATAAAAAAATCCTTCTGGATCAGGCATTGAGTCAATCTCAGGATCAAGATCCTTTAAAAGGACAGAGACATCCCCTCTATTATATTCCCTCACATAGTCAATGATAGCTATAGCATTGATGCAACTGGTCTCTTTTTCCATATTTCGTGTTTTTATTATTTAACCGATCTTTAAAATACTTTTACAA